>CAIJVL010000021.1 GCA_903824155.1 Candidatus Adlerbacteria bacterium | reverse complement strand
TAATGCGATAGAAATTACAACTTAGGTAGATAACAGGTTCATTGCAAGTACCGAAAAGGATCCGCCCGCATCTCAAACCTTAGTCTCAGATAGGAGAACAAAATGAAGCGCATCGCGTTTGCTCTGACTCTCAGTCTCGTAGTTGCTTGTGTTGTGGGTGGCGTGCGAGCGCGCGACCTCGACGGCCGCTACTCCAACTCGCCGCTCAAACCCTGGTTCGACCATCTTTCCAGCGGCAAAGGGCTCTGCTGCAGCATGGCCGACGGCGAGGCAGTTGCTGACCCCGACTGGCAGTCCAAGGATGGACACTATCAGGTACGCCTCGAAAATAGGTGGATCGATGTCCCCGATGACGCCGTAATAACCGAGCCCAATCGCGCCGGCCGCACGATGGTCTGGCCGATACGTTTCGACCGCGATATCTCGATCCGCTGCTTTATGCCCGGCAGCATGACATAGCGTAAACACACAGTTCAAATCAAAAACCGCCCGGAAATTCCGGGCGGTCTTATTTTTCTATTTTTTATAGAAGTGGGGAAGTAGTCCCCTATTTTAAACAAAATAAAAAGGGCCAGTCGCAACTGCAACTGGCCCGAGTCTAGGGAGGTAACGAACGAACCGGGGCTCGTTCAAACCCACTATACCATTTATTTTATTATTTGTTGCAGGTAGTGTCCGTCCTACCGGTCTATTGGCGCTTTTGATACTTTAGTGGTATTGTGCGTCCGGCGTTCACCGACGACAACTTGAAAGGCAAAGGCCATGGCTAAAGTGCTTACCGTCAAGACGTGCGGCAGCTGCCCTTACTCTCCCAAGGATTTGGGAGACAATTACGACCCCGCTGCGGAACTATTTTGCTGCGGCCGCTGTCCCAATCAAGGCGTGCTCCGCATGGAGACAGGTCCCTACTATCGGGACAAATTTGCACATCCCGAACGCACCAACTATGCCAAGCGGCAAGAACAACTGGCAATCTCAGCAGCATAAAGCCGCCCAAGGAAAGACTTCCTTCGGGCGGTCTTTTCTTTTTAAGCAGGGAAGCGAGTTCCCTGGTGCCGTTGACAGTTTGCCCAATCAAAACTAAAACTACGCGTAGACAAGTTCACCCTAACTTAGGAGGCTCCGATGCGTTGCTTGGTGCTACCGCTGCTTTGTGGCCTCTTTCTCTCAGGAGAGGCTGCGGCAAGAGATCATGGGCAATATGCCAACTCCACTCCCGAACTGAAAGCCTGGTTTAACGGCTTAAAGAGCGCCAAGGGTCTGTGCTGCTCGGATGCCGACGGCAGCGCAGTCAGCGATGTCGACTGGGAGTCCAACAAGGGCCACTATCGCGTGCGCATCAACAACCAATGGGTTGATGTGCCCAACGAAGCCGTAATCACCGAGCCCAACCGCGTCGGCCGGGCTATGGTATGGCCAATAATAGACGGAGTGGGCGGGCTCTATATCCGCTGCTTTATGCCCGGCAGTATGACGTAAGGAAATTCCTTCTTGTTGACGCTCCTTCCCTAGTGTATGCTCTCCTATGGCCACTGCAGCGCACCCGGCAGCGCCGCATGCTCAGTGCAGATGTTCTGTGCTGGAACCCTCGTCGAAAGGCGGGGGTTCTTTTTATTTAGCAGGGAAGTGATTCCCCTATTCTAATCTCGCAAAAGCGGTATAGTTGCGGCATGAATGCTCGCGCTAAGTATTTGTGGCAAACTCAAAAGCTATCAATCCTGCTAGCCGCTTTACTTTTTATTGTCGCTTTAATTGTTCGAGTCTTTAGTCTTTCAGATGGTGCAAGTGTAAAAGAATCTGCTGATATTTTGACCGCGACTGCCGCAGTTGCCGGGGCTTTCATAGCTTGGAACGGTCTGAGTGCCTGGAAAAAACAGCTGCATGGGAATACAGATCATGAAATAGCCTGGAAATATATAGAAGCTGCTTTAAAACTACGTAATGCAATAAATAGAGACGTCCGAAACCCTTTCATTAGTTTGGGTGAATTTCGTATTGCGTCGGAAGAATTTTACGGAAAAGAGAATGTTGATGCAGAGATAAAGAAAAATCCGCAAGCACAGAAAATTGCTGTTTACTCGATTCGCTGGAAAGAAGTAAATAAAGCTCGTAAAGAACTTGATGATGCTGCTGTTCAAGCTGAAATATGGTGGGGTGCAGCAGTAATCGGTTTAGAAAAGCCTATGATTGAATGTGTGGCAGCTCTGTTTGTTAATGTTCAAGGGCTTATTGATCCAGATTACGCTACTCCGGATCGAGGAATTCTTTATTATCTCGAAACTGAAGAAAATGCATATGATATAAAACTTAATGCAGCTATGAAAAAAATAGAAGGCTTTTTTAGGCCGTATCTTCGTGACAACGGATTAGAATAATAGGAAAATGACTTCCCTGGTTTTGGGTGAATTTTGAGTGGGGTTTAAGGCATTACTTTTTTATAAAACAGTGCGGGGAGTTGGTGGCAAAAATGATACAGAAATTGGTAGAGAAAAATATGCATGGACTCGAGTCTGTTGATGGAAAGGAGGAAAGGTAGGCGGCGGGAGGTCAGCCGAGATTCCTTTACGCTCCTAGGGATAAGCGTCGCAAAAGGTATATTGTGCGACCCTTATATACTCGGGACGGCTAGGTACCCTATATACTTAACCCATGGCCAAAAAAAGTTTTAAGGATGCTTTAAACCCGCTCCTCCTCCCCACCGAGTTGGCTCTTTTAAAAAAACTTTCTACTCCAAATAAGGTGCAGGATTTTTTAGACCACTTCCCCGTTAATTTTTCTCAAATAGGGGAGCCGGTACAATCTCCGCGCTCCGTACTGCAAAATAAAAAGGCTCATTGCATCGAGGCAGCTATATTGGCCGCCGCTGCCCTTGCCTACCACGGCCGCCAGGCGCTTTTAATGGACCTGCAGGCAAGTAATGATGATGAGGACCACGTGGTGGCTTTGTTTAAGGAAGGTGGTTTGTGGGGCGCGGTGAGCAAAACCAATCACGCGCAGCTACGCTGGCGCGATGCTATTTATAAAACCGAGCGCGAGTTGGCGCTGAGCTACTTTAACGAATATTTTTTGTTTGACGAGTATCACTTTGATAAAAAAGTTGCAAAAAATAAATTAGGGAAGAAAACATTACGCGCATATTCAAAGCCTTTTGACATAACTAAATTTGACGTAGGCCAATGGTGGGCCGCAGACTCACTTGATTGGCTGGCCGAGAAACTAGACGACTCCCCTCACTTCCCTCTCTTTCCAAAATCTGCAATTAAGAAATTACGCAAAGCAAGCCCACTTGAAATAAAAGCCGCCAAGTTACAGGAGTGGAGAGAAAAATAAATTAATTTTTAAGGCCCGCTCCCCTTTTAAAGAGCCAGAGGATAAGCGCAAGAAAGACAATGGTGAGCGCGATAAGCATCGTAAAGGAGAGGGTGACGCTCACGTCGCTAAAGCCTAAGAAGCCGTAGCGGAAGGCGTTGACCATATAGAGTATAGGGTTAAAGAGCGACACGGCGTGCCAAAACGGCGGCAATTTATCTACCGAGTAAAACACGCCTCCAAGGTAGGTTAAGGGTGTGAGCACAAAGGTTGGCACTATTGATATCGAGTCAAAGCTCTCAGCAAACATCGCGTTAAGCAGCCCCGCAAGCGAAAAGAGCGTGCAGGTTAGCACAAAGGCCAACAGCAGCGCCGCCATATTAAAGATGGTAAGGTGTGTAAAAAAGAGCGCCGTTGCAAGCACCAATGCGCCAATGATGATGCCGCGGATAATGCCGGCGGTCACGTAGCCCGCTATCACAACCCAGTCCGGCATGGGCGAAACTAAAATTTCGTCGAGGCTATGCATGAACTTGGCCTGGAAGAAGGCGGTCGAGGTGTTGCTATAAGCGTTGGTAATGATGGACATCATAATGAGCCCCGGCACGATGTACTGAATGTATGTAAAGCCGTGTATCATCGCCAACTGCGAGCCGATAAAGGTGCCAAACACCGTAAAGTACAGCGCCATGGTGACTACCGACGGCAAAAAGGTCTGCTTCCACAGTCGCAAAATGCGCGCGACGTCTTTGCGCACCAAGGTGTAGTAAGCTATCCAGATCTTGTTCGGTTCCATATTATTTTTCTATAAGCGCCAAAAAGATATCCTCGAGCTTTTTATTGCCGTTCTCGGCAAGCATACCCTCCATAGTGTTGTTTGCCACAATTGTCCCGTGGTTGATGATGGCAATGGTGCGGCATAGCTGCTCGGCCTCTTCGAGGTAATGCGTAGTCAGTATAATAGTCGTGCCACTGGAGTTTAGCTTGCGCAAAAAGTCCCACATACTGCGGCGCAGCTCGACATCAACGCCGGCGGTCGGCTCATCGAGGATAAGGAGCTTTGGCTCGTGCATCAGAGCGCGGGCGATCATCAAACGGCGCTTCATGCCTCCCGAGAGCTTTTGGGCCGTTTCAAGGCGCTTGTCCCATAGCCCCAAGTCCCCCAGCACCACCTCGGCGCGGGCAAGCGCCTCTTTGCGGGGTATGCCGTAGTAGCCGGCTTGATTGACCACGATGTCGATAACCTTTTCAAAAATATTAAAATTAAACTCTTGCGGTACGAGGCCGATGTACGTTTTGGCCTTTTCGGGATTGGTATCAATGGAGGTGCCAAATACCAGGACCGTGCCGCTGGTCTTGACGGTAAGCCCGCTCAAGATACCAATGGTAGTGGTCTTCCCTGCCCCATTGGGGCCGAGCAGCGCAAAAAAATCGCCCTCTTTGATGGAGAGAGTTATCCCTTTTAACGCTTCGAGCGGAGGCGTTGCCTTGGTGTAGAGCTTGCGCAGATTGTGTATGGAAACGGCATCAGTCATAAAAATAAAAGTCCTTCCGATAAAGAAGGACTCTCATTATAACACAAACGGGTGTTATTACGCCGAGCACATTTTGCAGTCGCGCTTGTGCGTAAACATAAGCATTAATGCCGAGAGACCGACTAATATGTAGACGATCCACTCTACCTGAGGCCATGAGCCGAGCAGCAGGTTAACGACATTCCAGTTGGAACCTGCAAAACCGCCAAGGCCAACCAAGCCCCAGTTAAGGCCGCCGATCACAAGCAGGATAAACGCGATCATATGGAGTATTTTCATAGTAAGAATTTTATACGGAAATTAAGTGCGGCTCGACCTCCCTTCCGCCCCCTTAGTATGTACCTTTCATGAGCGTTTAAAAGGGGACAAAAATGCGCAGTGGGGATAAGAAAGAAACCTATTTACCCGGTACAGGCGGCAGGTAGGACAGCGGGTTGAGGTACGCCGACAGGTCGGCGACCGGCATAGTGTACGTCTTGCCTTTGCAGCCCGAGCTCGCAAAAGAGGCTATTTCGGAGCCCGCCGAGGCATAGACACCAAAATGCAGGTGTGGGCCGGTGGCGTAGCCGGTGGTGTCAGAGAAGCCGATAAGCTGTCCCGTTGTAACTGTATCGCCTTGCGAGACGCTAAAGCTTGCCAAGTGCGCATACAGGGTCGAGAGCCCATTATCGTGTTTGATAAATATCCATTTGCCAAACGAGGCTCCGGGGCACGTTAGATCAGTGTTGCCGGTGCCTAAGACGACGCCCGCGCGCGCCGCATACACCTGCGTGCCGGGGCTGGCACCGAGGTCAACACCGCTGTGTCCGTGGCCGCTGTAAATTTGCGGATTGGCGGTGGCAAAGGGCGTGTTGCCAAAGTACTGCGTGATAACAATGTTTTTGAGCGGCCATGCAAGGGCACCCTGCCCTGTCGTGGGTAGCGTATTGGGGTTAAAAGTAAGGTTGAGTTTGCTTTGGAAGGTCTGCAAATCGCTTTCAAACTGAGCCTCTTCTTTTTGCTTTTCGGCTATTTGGGCCTGGTACGCGCTTTCCTGGTTTTTAGTCTGGGTCAGCAGCTTGTTTTGGCTGTCTTTGGCTATGGCCAAACCTTGCTGCTGCTGAGACAGGTCTTGCTGGTATGCGGATAACTGCTGCTTTTGCTGCTCAGCCACAGTTTGCGTCGCTTTGAGAGTGCTTGTAAGCGAGTTCAGGTCCTCTATTTTATTTTCGAGACCGCTGCGTAGCGACGCAAGAGATGCCGCTTGGTCAAAAAAGGACGACAGCGTCCCATCGCTTAAGAGCGCAACCAGCAAAGATTCGTTATCGAGCGAATCGAGCTGGCGCAAAGAGTCGGCCACTTCGCTTTGTGCTACGCCAATGGCACTCGTTGTAGTCGAGATGGTGGTGCTAATGGTGGTGATCTGCGCGTCTTTTTGCTTTATCTGGGTCTGTGCCAGTGTTATGCTTTTTTGAAGCTTTTGGATCTGCAAATTAAGAGCATTAATAGCACTCTGTAGGGTCTGCTTTTGCGCCGTGGTGGTGTTGAGCTGGGTTTGCAGCTTGGCTATCTGGTCCTGCAGGTCTTTTATCTGTGCAGTGGTGTCGCTTATTTGGTTTTGCAGCTCGGCGGTGCTTTGCGCGTATGAAGGACTCACGTGCGTAAAGGCCAAGGAAAGGACCAGCCCGCACATGATAGAGAATATAAAAAATCCGATGCGGAAAAAAACAGAAGACCGTGCAGACATTGCCCTATTTTACAACAGTTGGGAGGCTTCGGCTATGCGCGCGATAGAAACTTCTTTGCCTAAAAGGCCAAGCAGCACAAAAGGGTCGGGCGACTTTTCTTTGCCGCTTAAAGCGACGCGCAACGGCCACAGTACGCCTGCCCTGCCGACTTCGGTGGCGTACGGAAATATGATTTCTTTGGCTCCTTCCGCTGTAAGTTTGCCTTCGGGCAAAGCGCTTATCATTTCTTTAACAACCGTTAGATTTTTTTTGATTGTCTCGGCATCGGTTTTGGCACCTTGCACCAGTAAGAGTGGATCGACGGTAATATCCTTCTCCATAAAGCTAAACTCGCCGACGCGCAGAGCTTCGGCAGCTTCGCCAAGCGTCTGCGCGCGATTGCGCAGCTCGGGCACTATGTCTATGAGGTAGTCGGGCGCTTTTTCGCCGTGTCTTTCCATAAACTCCTTTAACTTTGATTCATATTCGAGCATGGAGAGTTTTTTAAGATGCTCGTGGTTAAACCACTTTAATTTTTCGATATCAAAAATTGCGCCGGCTTTATGTACGCGCTCAAGCGTAAATTCCTTCACGAGCTCCTCGAGGGTAAATAATTCTTGCTCGCCGCCTGGGTTCCAGCCAAGCAAAGCCAAATAGTTAAGTATCGCCTCTGGGATAAAGCCCTGTGCGCGATACTCGTTAATGGACACGGCGCCGTGGCGCTTGCTCATCTTGGTGCGATCGGGCGCCAAGATGAGAGGTATGTGCGCGTACGCTGGCCGCTCAAACCCCAGCGCCTCCAGTAAAAGTATTTGGCGCTGCGTGTTTGAGATGTGGTCCTCGCCGCGGATAACATGCGTGACATTCATATCGTGGTCGTCTATCACAACGGCCAAGTGATACAGCGGCAAATCGTGCGAGCGCGCAACGACAAAGTCGCCCAGCTCGGTCGTATCAAAGGTTACCTCGCCGCGCACCAAGTCGGTAAAGGTGACTTTGCGGTTGGGATTTTTAAAACGGATAACCTTTGCTCCGGGTGTTGCCTCGGACTCCTCGGCTTCGTAGGCAACTCCTTTCCCTATCAAGATATCCAAATGCTTTTTGTATAGGTCAGTGCGCTCGGACTGGCGTACGACGTTAGCGGCATCGAGCGACAACCCAAGCCACTCCATGCCGGCAATAATGTCCTTTTCAAACTCAACCTTGCTGCGCTCGATGTCGGTGTCCTCAAATCGAAAGACCATTTCTCCGTTATTATGTGCGGCAAAAAGATAATTAAAAAGTGCTGTTCTTACACTTCCAATATGCAAATAGCCCGTTGGGCTCGGCGGAAATCTGGTTATAACCTTTGACATACTTTGACTATACCAAACCGGCCTGTTTACTGCTCGTGGGAGAGGCCTATGTCTATAAGTGCATTGGCTATCGCTTTGGCGGCATCGGGGCGCGCAAAGCCGCGAGCTGCAGCTGACATCTTATGCTTTTGGTCCTCGTTAGTTAAAATGCGGTCGATTTCTGAAAGCAATAGCCCTGAAGTTAAATTGTTTTGCTCTATTACTACCGCCGCACCCGAACGGGCATACGCAAATGCGTTTTTGCCCTGGTCATACGATACCGGCTCGGGTATAGGAATGAGTATCGAAGGGATGCCCCACGTAGCTATTTCAAATATACTGCCCGAGCCCGCGCGTGATATCACCAAACTTGCCACGCCGGCGCTCATGCGCATGGCTAAGTCGTTTAAATAACCAAAGGGTTTGTAGTTGGCTGCGTTGGTATTGTCGGCAAGCACCACTTTGGCTCGTCCTACAACATCTTTTAAATTAGCTTCGCCGGTCTGGTGCACAATTTGGTACTTCCCTACCAGCTGTGGCAATGCAGCCAAAATTACTTCGTTTATGGTCTGTGCGCCTTGCGAGCCGCCGAGTACCAAAATAATGGGCAGTTCGTGCTTTAGCTTTAAAAATTCGTAAGCGCCTTCGCGCGCGGGTATAAGCAGCGACTTGCGTACGGGGTTGCCGGTAAAAGCTACGCGGTCTTTGGGAAAGAAAGTACTCGACTCGGGGTAGGATATGGCGATTTTTGCCGCAAATTTTCCTGCCCATTTGTTAACGCGGCTCGGCTCGGCATCGGTGGCATAAATAACCACCGGAATGCGAAATAGTTTGGCCGCAAGGAGGCTCGGGAAGCTGGCGTAGCCGCCGGTACCAAACACCACGTCGGGGTACAAAAAGAATACGCGTATGATAGAGCGCAATACACCCCACCCCGTTTTGATGTAATCAATAAGGTTGAGCAACGAAAAGTACCGGCGGATCTTGCCTGCCGAGGTTGATACAAAAGTAATATTTTGTGCGATAAGCATTTCGCGATCGTACGGGTCAGGAGCCGCGTAATATAGCTGTGGCTCCAAAAGTTTGCGGTTGCGGACTTCTTCGTTAACCGCCTCGGCTACGGCAATAATGGGGTAAAAATGTCCGCCCGTGCCCCCTCCGGTAAAAAGTATCTTCATGTGCAAACAAGTATAACAGAATTAATAGCAGATTCTATTTTTGCTTCATCCGCTTGGAGACGCTCAAAATGACTCCTACCTCGGCCAAGGATATAGCGAGCGACGTACCGCCGTGGGACACAAACACTAGGGGCACTCCCACCAGTGGCACCAGCGCCAGTGTAGAGGCAATGTTAAAAAAGGACTGCCCCACAATGAGTACTACCAGCCCCACGACCACAAGCCCGCCAAACGGATCGGGAGCCCGCGCTGCAATACGAAGCCCCAAAAGCGCTATGCCTGCGTATAAAAGAACTAAAAGACTACTACCGATAAAGCCAAATTCCTCGCCCGCGACGGCAAAGATCGAGTCGCCAATTGGTTCTGGCAAATAAGAAAACTTTTCGACGCTTTGGCCAAATCCTTTGCCGCCAAACTGGCCTGAACCGACCGCAATGAGCGACTGCTGTACCTGGTAGCCGGCACCCAGAGGGTCGGCTTCTTGGTTAATAAATGTTTTGATGCGCTGTGCAACGTACGGATATTTAAAAGCGGCGGCTCCAACGACGAGCATGCCAATAACCAACAACATGAGCAAATGCTGCACGCGCCCGCCTGCGGCAAAAAGCATCGCTATGGCCGACATCCCAATAATGGCGGCGCTGGCGGTGTCGGGTTGTACCAACAGTATCAGTGCCGACGAGCCGGCGATTAAAAACAACGGAAGTATGCCGCCTTTAAAGGTATTAACGGCACGCATGCGGGCGGCGTAAATAGCAGCCAAAAACAGCACCGTGGCAAACTTCATCGTTTCGGCCGGCTGAAAGGATATGGGGCCAATAACTATCCAGCGCGCAGCGCCTTTGAGGTTAAGTCCTATATGCGGCACGAACGGCAAAAGGGACAGCACGATGGCGCCCGCAAAAATATACGGGGTGTACCGCTTCCAAACGCGGTAGTCTATGCGTGCAAAAAACACCATGAGTGCCCCGCCCAGGACCAGTCCCAACAACACTTGTTTGATTGCAACCGAGCTAAAAGAGGCGCCGCCGTCTTGTGCCAGCAAAGAAAGGGCCGCCGAAGTAAAGATAAGCAGCCCGGCCACAACGAGCGTGCACAAGACCAGTAAAAATGGAGCGTCGATTGATTTTTTCATTTTCTAAACCCTCACTTACAACAGCGCGATAGTCATGCCTATAATCGCCGCCACAACGCCTACTATCCAGTATCGCATGACTACTTTGTACGAAGGCCAGCCCAGCGCCTCGAAATGGTGGTGCAAAGGAGCAACTCTGAAAAGCTTGCGGCCAAAGACGCGCTTGCTGATGATTTGTGCAATATTTGATAGCACGGTAACAACTAGGGGTAACGCAATGATGGGTAACGCCATGACCCCTTTGCCGCCGCCAAGACCATCGGTAAGGAATGCCACTACCACTAACGTAAGTGTGAGGCTCATGGTGCCCGTCTCTGAAAGGTAAAAGCGCGCGGGCGGGATGTTAAACCACAAAAAAGCCAAAAGGCCGCCGGCAATAGCCGCGCACAAAGCTGCCAAGTCGAGCTGATCTTGAAAGAGTGCGATGCCTGCATAGGCGCCAAATATAGTGGCAAATATGCCGCCGGCAAGCCCGTCGAGGCCGTCTATCACGCCTCCGGCATATATAAAGAGTGCAACCAGGATAAAGAACGGAATAAACAGTACGCCTAAGTCAAAGAGTCCGCTTCCAAACGGCACGGCGATCGAGCTGACACCCAATTTGTCGTAAAACCACCATGCCGAAAGCGCCGCAACAGTAGCTACTAGGATGAGCCGGTAGCGCAGCTTGATTCCGGTACTGCCGCGCACCACAAACAGATCATCAAGAAATCCAACAAACGCGCCTGCAAGCAATGTTGCCAGCGGTACCCAGGTTTGGTTGCGACTGATAAATGCCAGCTGCTCGAATGCGTCAGGAAATATAAGCCACAACACTTGAAGCAAAAGCGCGGTAAGCCCGACACTCCCCCATACTATTATCCCGCCAAAAATCGGCGTCCCGACGTCTTTATGGGCGTGCAACAGGTTGCGAACGGTCGCAGGCTTGCCGTCGAGCCCCATTTTTCCGGCCTTTGGCTTCCACATTTTGTACTTGTACAAAAAATGCGTAAGAATGGGCGTAATACCAATGCCAAATAAAAAGGCTATCGTTGCGGGGACAAATATGCGCATGATATCGAAAGCAGTCATATGGTTATTCTTGTGCAGCGCGTACTGCCGTTATGAGCGTGCGAATGTCGGCAAAGCGGCCCTCTTCGCTCGAGCCAAGCACTACTGCAATAAGCGGATGATTAATATCGCCGTCAAAGGCTGCAACCAAGTTGCCGCCTGCTAAATCAGTGTAACCGGTTTTTGCGCCAATGAGCCCGGGGATATCCAGAATTGGGAGCGCGGTCGCGCCGGCAGTGACTTGCCTGTTTACGTTCCCGGCGCTTACGGACACGGTTACGCTTTGTTGGGTGCTCAGCTCAAAATAAGACGGATAGTCATGCATAAACGTTGCTGCCAAGTGCGCCACGTCGCTTGCCGAGCCATAGGCGCCCGAGGTGTCGGTGTTTAGGTCGAGCCCGGTAGAATTTAAAAAGTATGTGTGCGAAAGGCCCAACTCGCCCGCTGTTTTATTAAGATCGTCGATATAACCGGCGCCAAGCGCAGCAGCCGCGGCCGACATGGCGTGGTTAGACGATGCGCCAAGGCCAAGTTTTATAATATTGCCGAGAGTCATCGTGTCGCCGGCTTTAAGGTTCCAATCTCCTGCATCGCCTTCGACCGAGACATCCTTTTTACTTAAGGTAATAAGGGTATTTGAAGGGATGCTGCTTAACACCACTTGTGCGGTCATCAATTTGGTAAGCGAGGCAAGCGGCATCGTTACCTCGGCATTTTTAGAGTACAAAATTTTGCCTGTCGTTGGGTCGTACACAACAGCTGCTTTGGCCTCAAGCGCGTTATCAGCCAGCGTAAGGGGTTTTGGGTATACTGCTTTTGGTTTAGGTATTGCTTGTTCGTGGCGCTGGTATAAAAAGAAAAAAAGTAAGAGCAATACCGCCAACACCACGCCGGTGATTGAGACGACAATATATAGATTAACTTTAGGAAATAATTTTTGCATGTGCATTATTCGCTTGCCGCCTCGCCTTCTCTGGTACGGTAAGCGGCCTCGAGCCCCTCGAGCTTTGCGCGGATAGTGTCATAGTCGGGCACATGACTGCGTGTCGAAAGGCCAAGGTTCGACAGAAGTTCTGTAGTAGGCTCGTACAAAAACGAGCGCTCGTCTTTAGGATTCTCGACCCGGCGCACCAGCCCGCGCATAGTCAGCGTGCGCAGCGTTTGTGATGAATTGACTCCGCGGATAAAGTCTATTTCAGCGCGCGTCAACGGGCCGCGGTAGAGTATCGCCGCTAATGCCTCTAAGCCTGCTTTGCCGATGTCGCGGGAATTTTCTTCTTTAACGACGCGCTCGACAATTGCGGCAGCGGCAGGAGAGGTGCGCAATTCAAGATGGTGGCCATCGTCAACAAGCGTAATACCAAAAGTGAGGCGCGCTGAAAGCGTGAAAATAGCCTGCTCTAGATCTTCGTCGCTCGCTGCAAGCTTTTTGGCAAGCTCGTAGCGCGTCATGGGGCCAAAGGCAAACAGCAGCGCTTCTATATGGTCGGGCAGTTGATTATTCATAGGATGGTGTGGAAACGGTGTCAGACTCGAGCACTATGTCGCCGTGCGTGCTCTCTTGATTAGCATTCAGTATACCTTTTTTGACCAGCTCAAGCATGGCCAAAAAGCTCACGATTATCTCGGTACGCTCCTTTTTGCCGACGCCGGCAAACTCCCTAAATGACAGCTTTAATGCGGCAGAAACCCGCTGCTGGAGCCGCTCGATCATCTCCTCAATAGAGACTATTCTCTTAACCTCAACTTTTGGCAGCGTGAGCGACTGAGGGAAGCCCTGTATCAGCGTTTGTGCTGCGGCGCGCAAACCATCGAGCGTGATGGTATTGTCGGGTAAAAATAACGGGTCCCGCTCGGGCGGATTGCCTTCATACAGCATTGGTGCAGAAAGTAGGGCTTGTAAACTGCGTGCGGATTCTTTGATTATTTGATACAAAGCCAGACGATACTCGAGCTCTTTAATATCGCGCGACTCTTCGCTCGAAAGTTCGAGCGTCGGCAGTAGCGAGCGTGATTTGATCAACAGAAGGGTTGCGGCAAGCGACACGAATTCGGCCGTCTCGCCAATAGGGTGATCGGTCGCGGCATTGACGCGCGCAATGTACTCGTCGGTTACCGCGGCGAGCGAAATGTCGTTTATTAAAAGTTTGCGCTTTTCTATCAGCTCCAACAGGAGCTCAAGCGGCCCTTCGTAGACAGATGTCTTAACTATCAAATTCTCTGAATTTGATCTATCAAGTAGTGGCACCACCCTATTTTACTCCATTTTCGATTATTTTGAGTAGGAGTCGCACCGGCGCGCCAGAAGCGCCTTTGGCCAAAAAATCGCCCGGGCGCGAGGTCATCACGGGCGCAATGTCGAGGTGGACCCACGGACAATCCAATTCTTTAGCAAATACTTCCAAAAATTTACCGCCGGCGATCACGCCGCCGTAGCGGCTGTTGCCCATGGTCGATATGTTGGACACATCGCCAAAGTTGCCTTTGACCATTTCGTCATACTCCTCCCACAGGGGGAATTGCCAGATATAATCGCCGGATTCTTCGGCCATCTCCATTAGTCTTGGCATGACCGATTCCTTGTTGGTCATGACGGCCGAGGCAACGGTCCCCAGCGCTACAAGCGCCGCACCGGTAAGCGTTGCTACATCAACCACAGCCGATGGATTGTATTTTTTAGAATAGGTTATCGCGTCGGCAAGTATCACACGGCCTTCGGCGTCGGTGTTTAAAATCTCAATCATCTTGCCTGACATAGACTTGAGCACGTCGCCCGGGCGCACTGCGTTGGTAGAGAGATTATTTTCAACTGCCGGCACCAGCGCGACGACATTTTTCTTGAGGCCAAGCTTTGCAGCAAGTATTGCCGCGTGTATCACGGCTGCCCCGCCGGACATGTCCATGTGCATTTCGTACATGCCGTCGCCCCCTTTAAGGTTAAGGCCGCCGGTATCAAAGGTAACGCCCTTGCCCGCCAGCACGACCGGCTTTTTAGAGCGGTCGGTGCCCCAATACTCGACCATAATAAACTGCGGCTCTTCGGGCGAGCCTTTAGAGATGCCCAAAATAGCGCCCATTCCCAGCTGAGCCATTTCGAGCTTGCCCAAAATTTTAACTTTGGCGGAAGTGCCTTCGGCAGCTTTAACTGCAGCTTCGGCCAAAAGCTCGGGCGTCATGTCGCCGCCGGGAGTGTTAGATAATTCGCGCGCGGCGTTAACCGCCTCGCCTACCGCAGTGCCTTTAGTAAATCCGTTTTTAACTGCAGCCGATGCATTGCGCACGGCAACCGTTTCGATAAACATAAAACCTTCTTTCGGCGGGTTTTTGTACGCAGTGTGCTCGTAGTTGACCATCACGAACGCCTCGGCAACCAGCTGCGCCAAATCGGCATCGCTGATATCTTTGGCGGCAAGCGTTCGGATCTCTTTAAAATCGATTTCAAAAGTCTTTACCTGATTTTGCTTGGCAAACGAGGCGGCCTTGCGCATGAGCATAACGGCCTTGCGGCGCGGGAGGGCCTTTTTATCACCAAAGCCCACAACCAGCGACATGCCGTCAAAGCGATTAAGCGGACCCTCAATAAAACGAAGCGGTCTAAGGGTATTTAGCTCTCCCTGCCCCTCAAAAGTAAATTCCATAGGTGGCAAAACTGTACCACTTTTACCGAGTCTTTCCAGTGGTTGACAGATATGCTATTTAAACGTACAATCGTCGCATCGATTGCTAAGGCACTCGGGCCGCTCAGGAATCTCTTCTGATTCCTCTCGCAAGCACTAGGGCAACCCGGTCAACGCGAATCAATCATGAGGGCGGGAAATCTCTTTTGGGAGATAAAAATGAAGCAGTACATTATTAACCTTACGAATGATCTAATTAAGCGTCATCGGCTTAACACCTTCTATTGCGGACACAGTTCTTTAACTCAGAAGCCTGAATTCATCACTTCTGCGAAAGGCCGCATTGCGTCAAGTATCTGTAGAATGAGTCCCAGTAAGTTGGGGGCCATTCTTGGGGATCTTGAGAATGGCGATGTAATCGCCAGCCGAGAAGAACTTTTAGAGCATCTTACCTACGCAGGTAACTGCCTCTACACTCTTCAAGACTTGGTCGCCACGGCGTTAGCCTACGTGGTGTACTCGCGCCTTGGTCCTGCGAGTAAGGAGTTGGGATTCCCTCCCTATCCCCCAATTGCATAAATAGTGCGAGCCCCCGGAATTTGCCGGGGGTTTTTGTATTCTTATTAACGCAAATTAAGAAGTAGGGCCGCGACGACCGCAAAGAAAACGCCTGCCATTTGAAAATAGGACAAACTTTCTTTGAAAAGAAATACCCCAATCAGGACTCCAAACAAAGAATAAAAAACGATGAAAAGATTGGTATATATGGCAAGTTCTCCTTTGTTTGTAAATATCGCTATAGCAAAAAGAATTTGAATAAAATAAAGAATATAGGCCACTAACATCCATGGATCCAAAAAAGCGGCTGTAAAGCTCCCTTGAATGCTGATTTTTTTAATGAGCGCATCGGCAACTATAATAAAGGTCGCTGAAAGAAATACCCAAATAAGATTCATATACAGGCCTATTTTAACCTTTAATTTAAAACCGCGCTTCATGTAGCCTTCAGGCGGGGTGTTGCTATACTTTACGGATATGAACAAAACAATCTGGGCGATAGTAGTACTCATTATTATCGTTGCGGGCGGTTGGCTTTGGTACTCATCAATGAGCAGTACGCCGGTGGCTCCGACTACCACTACTACCTCTACCACTGGCAGCAACGCGGCTCCTGCAGCCGCAACGTCTGACAATATTTACCTAACTGCCAACGACCCAACCAAAGGCAACTACATGACCGATTTTGCCGGCAAAACCCTGTACACCTTTGACAATGACACCATGCCGGGCCAAAGCAGCTGCACCGGCACCTGCGCTACTAATTGGCCGCCGTACACCTCGGGTGCAATCGCGCAAGGCAGCCTCCCCGCTAATATAACCGTCATCACCCGCCCCGACGGCTCAAGCCAATTCGCATGGATGGGCAAGCCTCTTTACTACTACGCCAAAGATACCGCAGCCGGCCAGCTTCTAGGCGACGGCGTAGGCGGCACTTGGCATATCGTAAAGATGTAATTAATAAAAAAGTAGAAAGTAAAGAAGCCGCCCAGCTAAGGGCGGCTTTTTCTTATTTTGGTTCTGTCGTAACAAAGACAGCGTTCTTGTCCGGGTTTGCCGCTTCTTTAAGAAGGAAGCGTCGACCAGGAACTGCGATGTAAGCGAGAAAGTTCTCGAGTATCCTCAAATCGCCAGTATCAGTGAACTCTTTGCGATCTTCTTTGGATATGTTTCGTGTTACTCGTTTGATATTGAGCACCATATAAATCTCCTATTGTGCCGCCTCATCATCTTTTTCTGTCTCTTGATCTTGATATCCTTGAACATGGTAGAACACGTTCAGTAAGGCGTCG
>CAIJVL010000020.1 GCA_903824155.1 Candidatus Adlerbacteria bacterium | reverse complement strand
TCGTTAAGCGTGGTGAGCTTGGTCTGGAGTGCGGTTACTTGGTCGCCCGTAGAACCTACCTTAAGAGTCTCGGTAAACGTCGTGGGGCCTGTTGAGGCGCCAAGCACTGAGCCGCCAGTAGTAGGAGCCGGAGCGCCGGTAGTGCAGGTGTTAAGCGCGAGCCTGGTCTTGGGACCTACGGTGCCGGTTTGGTCGATGCCTTTTGATGCTTGGAATTTGCTAATACCTGCTGAGGTCATTGTCCCAAGGTAACCGGTAACAGGGCCGCTGTAGAAGCCAAGCGAGGTGAGCGTGTTTTGAAGAGCGGTTACGTCAGCGCCGGTAGAGCCGATCGAAAGCGACTTGGTAAAGACGTAGCAGGTTGCGGACGTTTGCGCGCCCAAAACTACTCCGCCGGTGTTTGAGGCTGAAGCGATAATCGGTGCGGGTGCAGAGCCGTCGGCAAGAGCGATGTTTGCCTGTGCGCTGGCAACGGTCGAGCTGCTAACGCCAAAGCGTACGTAAACGGTCTTTTGTCCCGCTCCTGCACTAAGCGTCCACGGAAGAGTAGAGGAGAGCGCTACAAATCCGCCGGTTGCAAACGAAGCGTTGTTTGAGAGCCAAACCTGGCTTGCATTGGTGTTAAGCGAGAGTGTTACGTTTTGCGTAGTGGTAGTTGCCGCACCGTTGCTGATCTGCACATTGCCGTAATACGAGAAGCCTCCACCTCCGCCGCCTCCACCTCCGCCGCCGGACGAAACCGGAGCAGGTGCTGCTGGTATCGATGCAGTAGTAAAGGTCTGGTCAGTTGAGGTTGCCGATGTCGTTGAAGAGGCCGAGACCACTTCAAAGTGATAGGTGGTGCCCGCGCTGAGTCCGCTTAGAGGTATAGAGTGGTTGAGCGTAAGCGTAGTGTCAGTTGCAACCACGCCATACGTAGTATCAGTACCGTACACAACCTTGGAATTGGCAGCCAGAGTGGTGTTCCATGTTATGGTTGCATCGTTTTGGCCGGGCGTGCCCGAGGATATATTGGCAGGTATGACGTTCGGCGCGGGAGTGACGGTAATAGTTATTGTTGCGATATTGCTGTCCGCAAAACCGTCATTGGCCTTGTAGGTAAAGAGGTCGGTAAACGCCGTAGTGCTTGCGCCCGGAGCGTAGATAAGATTTGCGCCGCTGCCTGTCAGGGAGCCGAAGAGAGGCTTGCTGGTCGTCGCAAACGTCAGCACATCGTTGTCGGCGTCGGTTGCCTGCAACACTACCGGCACCGCGACACCCTCGAATGTCGAGGTCGCAATGCTTGCGGCAACGGGCGGAACATTGGTCCGCACCACTACCGTGCGCGTGGTGCTTGCGCTGTTGCCAGCCGCGTCGGTCGCTTTGTAGGTAATAAGGTATGTGCCCACAACCAACGTATTTACGCTTGTGGTTGCCGCGCCGTTGAAACTGGTAGTTACGACCGGAGTGATGGAGCTGATAACGCCACTGCCATTGTTATCGGTTGCGGTTGCGCCCAGGTCGGTGAATGTCGAACCGACGAGGACCTTCATGGTGCTGGTGCCGTTAAGCGTGATGATCGGCGGAATAGTGTCAGGTATTGTGCCTCCATTAAGGACCGCAAGACTTTGCGAGACGGTTAGTACCGTCGCCTGCTTTTGGGCGAGGTAATTTACGGTATCCTGCAAAGTTGCCGGAGTCTCGGCATAGGTGTCGTTAAACGTTGCAGGATTCGGTTCTATCTGATGGAAGACCAGAATGAGCCATACTTTGTTTGCCAGCGCCGTATCTATCCATCCCCGGATAGTCGAAGTGCTGGTCGTTATATCAAGATTTTGTACTACCAGTGCGTAGTGGTCGGTGCTCTTGGTGTTGTAGCCTTCGTCAATGGTGCGGGCGCCAAGGAATCCGGCACCTTTAACCAACCCTTCTACAGTACTGTTGTAAGAGCCGAATGGATAGGCAAGGTTATCGTCGGCGCCGGCTACACCGTCCCAAGTTGCCAAGTCGGTCCGGGAATTGGATATTTCTGTCTGCGCGGTAATGGCTGCTGCGAGTGCATGGTCGGGACATCCGACACCCGGAGTTCCTTGTGGTCCGGTGCTGGTTGCGGAGTTAGGATCGATACTGAGTGCAACCAAGTCGCAGTGATGTTCGGCATGTGATGACATATCCTGGCCTGCGGCCTGCATAGCGGTTACTTGGGCTGGTGTCAGATAAACATAAGAGCCGTCCGGAGCAATATAGGAAGTGTAATTAGTGGTGTCATCAGGAATTACGTAGAACGTCCCGTGCATCTTTGCTGCGCTCAAGATTGGTAGGGCATTGGTGAGATGGTCAAGGTAGCCGTCGTCAAAGGTGAGAGAGACTAACCCTGCCGGAAAGGCGTCCGCAGCGCTCACGCCTGAGGTAACTGAGTAGTCATCGACCGTAAGGGAGCCGTTCATATCAATGAGATGGGTCACAATCATGGAGATGGTGCCTTTCGGGGGAGAAATAGTTCTTGAAAACGCGCTAAAACTCGCGGGCGATGCGGGAACGGATGACGAGAGCACTTCCGAGCACACCGTGTCCCCGGCCGGCGCGGTGGTAGTGTTGCATTCGCCTGAAATGGCGTCAGCGACCGGCAGCGTGTATTGCACGTCGACTTCGGTATCGACGGTCGAGAGGTATTTGTCGCTAAAGGTGTAGAGCTGGCCCGGAGTTACGGTGACCGCACTAAAAGCCCAATCGGCTGCGGTGCCTTTTCCGGTGATGCCGGTCGCATCTATTTTGGCTGCATTGGTTCCAGTTCCGCCCGTGCCCGTAACCGGATAGGTATAGGTGAATTGAAAACTGGGATTGGTGGAAGAAGCAAACCAATCGGGCGTCCAATTAGTGGGGCCGCCGCTGCCGGGAGGCGTCGTGACCGTGCTTGATGCGACAAAGGTCAATGCCGTCCCCGTCTCGAAGGAAGGATTTAGAACGCAATTGGTCGCTCCGCAAGTAGCTGCGGCAGCTACTGCGGGAATGCTGATAAAAAGGACCGCGAACAACGCGAACGCGCCCGCTGCACGAGCAATAATAGATGACATAGGCCCTGGATTTTGAATAACAAATAATAAACGCACTCCTTTTTGAGAGCTTCCCAGGGCGCTCGAAGGTAAAAGGAGTTTACAACCCCTCATTTAGATTGCAAGTTGCGTTTTTGTATTGACGTGGCCCAGCGCTTTGGTAACTTTGCATCGAAGTTCCATATAAAGTACAGGCAATCTTCTTTATTTGTGCATCGCAAGCGTTGCACGCAACAGCCCACAGCGGGGCCAGGAACAATCCAGCTTATGGCTGGTTTCCCAGGGTATCTTGGCCCCGCTGTGGGCTTTTGCTATGCCTGATCGACTAATTATACTCCTTCGTCGCACATTTTTGTGAAGCAAACAGCAAAAGTGGATAAACTCATTGGCGCTTTAGATACGCTCCGTGTATAATCTTCTGCAAGGGAAACCAGCCATGCCAAAAGGCAATGGCTTCTTCTAAACACTCAACTACAATTTCTGTATTTCTTGACGCAACTGCGCGCAGGAAGTGGTATTTTCGTGCCGGCACTGTCGCGGGCCTTGTTTTTTTGTTTGGTTCGCTCGTGATATTCCTCTTTGGCGTATCTTTTTTTAGCTTTAAAAACGCGCCGCTTACCTATGGCGACGCTATCCAGCGCTACCACTACTATTACAGCGCCGCCAACAATAAAAAAGTCGCGTTAACGTTTGACGATGGTCCCAACCCGCCCGCATCCGAGACAATAATGGCCGCACTCTCTAAAAATGGTACGACCGCAACCTTTTTTTACATAGGCAAGGGAGCGTTGGTACGTCCCGATATTGTTAAAGAAGCTTCTGCAGAAGGATTTGATGTCGAGGATCACTCCTTTACTCATTCGCAAGAGGTAGACTCATCCTACTCGCGCCTTGCGACCGAACTTGATACCACCGGCTTCTTGCTTTCAAACATAACAGGCAAAAAGCCTACTATTTACCGCCCGCCATACTTGCTTGGGATTGGCATAGATCCGACCATTAACCCGTACATCAAACTTTCGCCAGATATGCAGTGGGCGCTGCAGCTGGGTTATTTGCCGGTAGGTTCGGACCTCGATACCAAAGATTGGCTGGCTAAAAATCCGCAACAAGTCGTCGACGGACTTGCAACCGCATTGCAAAACGTCCCTAACGGGCACATCGTACTGTTTCATGACGACCCCAACACCGCCAAAGCAATAGATGGCATCGTGGCGTATTTGCACGACCAGGGCTACACCATAGTGCCGCTTAAAGATTTGCTGACACCGCCAACGGTTGTATCGCTGGGCACTACCATGCGGCTTGGCGATACCGACCTTACGACCGGCGGCGACGTGTCGAAGATGCAATGGTTTTTGTATACGCAAAAGTACTTGGACCCGTATGCTCTCTCGGGCGTGTACGACGGCGCGACGCAAACCGCGGTGCTTAACTTTCAATCGCATAATGGTTTGTTAAATAGCAGCAACCCCAACCCCGACGTGGTCGGCGTTGCCGGCCCCGCAACGCGCGCGCTGATGCACGCTATTTCCGTGAGCGCACAGCCTGCATCTGTTGTAGTATCGCCCCTAACCGGCTGGGCACTTGCGTGGAGTATCTTGCTCGACACAGCGCGCGCAGTCATTTTGGCCGTATACGTAAACCTCTTTCCGGTTATACGCGGCGCGCTCGAGGCGGTTATCAGCGCAACGCTGCTTTTGGTGGTAGCGCGCTCCTTGGCACTGGTGACGCTCCTTTTAGTGCGCTACTTCCGCGGCACTAAAGCATTGCCCGAGGGAGAAGTTCCAACCGGCGTGTCTATTCTTATTCCCGCTTACAACGAAAAGGAAAATATTGGCGCAACGGTCGAGAGTGTTATTGCCAGTACCTACTATCCGCGCGAAATAGTCGTGATAGACGATGGCTCTACCGACGGCACGGCCGATGAGGTACGCAAAGTTATTGAGGCGTATCCAAACGAGGGTGTGCGGCTTATGAGCATCCCCAACGGAGGCAAGGCACATGCGCTTAACGTGGGCATTGCTGACGCCAAGTACAGTATCATTGCGGTTTTGGATGCCGATGCGGTGTTGGACTCGCAGGCTATTGGAAAATTCATGCCGCATTTTGCCGACCCACTGGTTGGCGCGGTTGCAGGCAAGGTGCGCACGACCGACAGTTCGGGCTTTTTGGACATCTTTCAGACGCTCGAGTACGCTATTGGCCAAAACATCGACAAAACGGCCTTTTCGACAATCGGCGCGGTAGGCGTCGTGCCCGGGCCGGCCGGCGCGTGGCGCAAAGCCTTTTTACAAGAGGCGGGAGGCTTTCATACCGACACGCTGGTCGAGGATCAAGAGATGACGCTGACCATGCTCCACATGGGCAAAAAAGTTATCTATGAAGAGGGCGCCATTGCCTACACCGAGACGCCGCACAATATTAAAAACTTTTTAAAGCAGCGTTTCCGCTGGGTATATGGCACCATGCAGTGCTTCTGGAAGCATAAAAGCGTAATGATAGAGAAGCCCGACGGCATCATGAGCCTCGTGGTAATGCCTAACATTTTTATTTACAACATTTTGCTGCCGCTAACGTATCCGTTTGCCGACTCGGCGCTTGTCTTTGGCCTTATCTTTGGCGAGTGGCAAACGCTAGTGCTGCCGTTTGTTATCTTTACGATACTCGATTTGCTGTATGCCACCTGGGGCCTCCGCGGCGAGCAGAGCCGCTGGAAGCTGATGGTTGCAGTGCCGCTCCAGCGCATTGTGTACCGCCAGCTTTTGTACTACACCGTATATAAAAGCTTTATCCGCGCCATCGAAGGCAGCGGCACGGTGTGGAATAAGTTTGCAAAGATGGGCGAGACTAAGCGCTTTTACATGTCGGCGCTCAGTAACGCAGTAGGTCTTGAAGTTACGCCTATGCCGGAGGCGGTGCCTCCACCGGTCCCGGCGCAGGAAATTTTAGCATCAATGCAAAGCTCGATTGAGAGCCCCGTACAGGTGAGACAAGAAGTAATGTCACTCGCTGCATACTCGGAAGATAATTCACTCACCGTACACTCACCTTATGAAATCTGATACTTTTTGGAAATCATTTTGGCTGGTGACGCTCATGCTGCTTTTAACGTCAGTAGGCGCAAGCGGTACTCTTTTCTTTCAGCATATTTCCAGCGTTAACGCAGCGGCAGTTGGCGTTTCTTTTGACCCAACCAAAGACCCGTTTGAGTTTGAGGCGCAGCAAGGCCATTTTACGCTAGCCAACGGCGCGCTGTACCAAGATGCGCTGCCGCTAGGCCTTCAGCAATGGAATTGGGACACCAACTTAGACTGGCGCTCCAGCGAGCAAGTGCACTCCGGCATCGGTTCACTTAAAATGACCTTTATGCAGCCATGGGCGGGCATGGGCGTAAGCGGCTTTTCTATCAGCCGTGCATCGTACAGTTCTATCTCTCTTGCGGTATATCCTGATGCATCGGTCGGCGACTTATATATAGAAGTGTACGACGGCAAAGGCGTTGCCCAAGTGCGCCAGTCAATTGGCTGGTATGCAGCAAATGGTGCGCTGGTGCCCAACCAATGGCAAGTAGTAACAATCCCGCTTGCAAACCTTATGGGTTCATCCAGCTCCAACACATTGAGTGCGGTTTCTATCAGCACCACTAACCCTGGAGTCGCGTATGTCGACGATATTCAGTTTGGCAACGATGCAGCCGCACATGCCCCGTGGGTACAGCCACAGTGGCAGGCTGGGCCGCCGTTTAATCCGTATGCAACCTCAACTCCCGAAGGCTTGCCGTACACTTTAACTTTTACGGGCGATGCATTTAGTCACTGGTACTCCTACTACGGCTACTTTGCATTGGCTGACGATGCACTTAAGATCGGCCCGCAAGCACCCACTTATAACGACTCGCTTGTCACTTTGCGCGGCGGCCGCGCGTGGGGCGACTATGCGGTTAATGCTACGGTTAACTGGGGCATTACCAGCACCTTTTCTTTGTTGGCGCGCATGACCGACTCGCAAAATTACGCGTCGTGCGCCTACTCATACTATGGTCAGACCGTGCAGATTTATGAGGTAAAAAACGGCGTCTCAACTGAGCTTGGCGTAACGCCGCCTTTGCCGGTAGACAACGACGCGCCATGGCAGGGCATGAAGGCAGGCATGCAGGTTAAAGGGCACACGGTTACCTGCTACGCCAATGGTGACAAGGTGCTGAGCGCGGACATACCCGACCTTTCCTCGAGCGGTACGGTTGGTTTTGAAGCATGGGACAAAAACCAGTACGCTTCGCCGCATTCAATTGTATCGTTCAAAGTGCAGCCGCTGTTAGGGGAATAAAATTAATTATAAAATAGATATTTATGACAATGCGCAAAGTTACGGCAGCACTTTTATTTGCAGCACTCATACTGCCGATTGCGGCGCAGGCGGACACGCAGTACACCTACGGCGCAAATCTGTTCACTAACGGCTCCTTTGAAACTAGCTCCACCGGTTGGACGGCGCAGCCGTCAGTGGGCAATTCGACCTCCTTTACATATCCGGTTGCCGGCAACAATGGCAGCAAGGCGCTTGGTATTACGGTCACCGCATATAAAAGCGGCGATATTTTTTGGCAGCCGTCCAATGTTGCCGTAACCGCCGGCATGCAATATCTCTTTAGTGCCTACTCTCTTAACTCGGCGCCGGTGCCCGTTATTGCCGCATATCTTGATAGCACGGGCAAAGCGGTCTCGTTCGCCACACTCGGCACGGTGCCGGCGGGCGCTTCGTGGCAAAAGTTTACGGCAACCACCACCATTCCTACCGGCGTAACGCAGGTGCGCATCCAGCATGTAATGCACTCGACCGGCTCACTTGCGATAGACGACTACTCTTTGCAATTGATTGGCACAACGACCACCGGCACGCCTCCACCACCTCCACCGCCAACGATGCCGATTATTTCTTCCTTCACTGCAGCGCCTTCAAGCATCACTGCAGGACAGTCATCGACGCTCTCATGGGTAACAACCGGCGCAACGTTGGTAACTATTAACCAGGGCATTGGCGCAGTAACCGGCACTTCCAAATCAGTTTCGCCGACTGCCACTACTACTTATACTCTCAGCGCAGGCAACTCGGCAGGCACTACTACAGCGATTGTTGTGGTCACTGTTGCGCCGGTAGTAGTAACGCCTCCTCCGCCACCGCCTCCTCCTTCCAAACCAACTATCACTTCGTTTACCGCAACGCCAACAAAAATAACAGCGGGGCAGTCTTCGACGCTTGCGTGGGCAACAACCGGCGCGACCCTACTCACAATCGACAACGGCGTTGGAGTAGTAACCGGCACTTCTAAATCGGTCAGCCCAACTGCAACCACGACGTACACGCTTAGTGCAGGCAACTCTGCCGGTACCACTACTGCAACTGTTACCGTAACTGTTGCGCCGGTTGTCGTTACTCCTCCTCCGCCACCGCCTCCTTCAAACCTCATATCCAACGGAAACCTTGAGACGGGTTCAACCAACGCGCCGACCGGCTGGAGCAACGATTACTGGGGCAACCTCACGCCCCAATTTACCTATCCGGTAGCGGGCAACGGCGGCGGCAAAGCAGCGCAGCTGCAGGTAACCAGCTACACCGATGGCGCAGCCAACTGGGTCTTCGATCACGTCACCGACTCGACTCATGCGCAGTACCAATTTTCCGAAGACTACATGGCAACCGTGCCGACCGAGCTCGACATCGAGTACCTCATGCAAGACGGCACGTACGATTACGAGTGGCTGCAAACCGTGCCCGCATCCGCTTCATGGAAGACGCTCACTGCGCAGATAACCCCGCCTACCGGAGCAGTGTCCTTTACCGTGCTGCATATCCTCGCTGCCAAAGGCACGCTTACCATCGACAACGCCTCGCTCACTGTGCTTAACGATCCGTTTGCACAGGGAATGGCCTCGTTTATCTTTGACGACGGCCTCCTTTCGCAATACCAGAATGCCGTGCCGATTCTTAAAACTGCAGGTTTAAACGCGGGCTTCTACATCATTACGACCGAGCCCGACAGCGGTGACACGGGCTACATGTCGTGGACGCAGATCAAAGACCTGCAAGCTAAAGGCTACGAAGTTGGGGGACACACGCGTACGCACCCGTTCCTCACAACGCTGACTCCTGCGCAATTAACGAGCGAGGTAAGCGGCTCGTTTAGCGATTTAGTTGCGCAAGGCATTACGCCAAAAACATTCGTATATCCGTTTGGCGATGTTAACTCTACCGTCGAGGCAGCGGTCAAAACGGCCGGCTACCAAGCGGCGCGCGGCAGCTACTATGGCCTTAACGGCACGGTCACCGACCGCTACGATCTCTACGACATTCGCGTTGACTCTACATCTAATCTCGCAACGCTCGAAAAATATATAGACCAGGCCAAAGCCGACAAGCGCTGGGTCGTGTTCGAACTCCACGACGTACTTGCCTCCGGCGGCGACACGTACTCCATCACTCCGGCCTTCTTCCAGTCGCTCGTCTCCTACGTAAAGTCCTCGGGCATCCAAGTCACCACCCTGCAGCAAGGCATGTCCCAACTCTCTAACTAAGCCTTCACTTCAAGGTTCGACCTTGAAGTGGGTTCAAATAAGCAATTTCATTTAATATCTGTCAAGTCGACAGGGGTGGCGGCTTTGGTAAGCTCGGCTCACTATGGAAACGGGCTCGTTGTCTGCTTTTGAAGTCATCGAACAGGAGCTTGCGCGCGGCGCCAATCTTTCTATCATCTCGCTGGTAAATGCCGTGCTGTTTGAGGCACAGCAAATGCGCGCATCCGACATACATATAGACCCTTCCGCCAAGGGGGTGCGCGTCCGGCTGCGGGTTGATGGCGTACTGCATGAGGCGTATGAATTTTCAAAGGATATCCACGAAGAGGTAATTGCGCGCATCAAAGTGCTTGCCGGTTTGCGCACCGACGAGCATGCCGCCAGCCAAGACGGACGCTTTAGCTACCAACTGCCTGACGGAAGCAGGGCGGTTGATCTGCGCGTGTCCATTGTGCCGACCTATCATGGGGAAAATGCCGTGCTGCGCCTCTTAACCCAGCATCAAGAACATAAGTCGCTGG
>CAIJVL010000019.1 GCA_903824155.1 Candidatus Adlerbacteria bacterium | reverse complement strand
TCTTGTCCGGCAAACAAAGGGCCATCGCACGAAGCACAGTAGGTAACTCCTTTATTTTCAAACTCCATGGCACCCGGCACGTTTAACTTGCGGCGCGAGCCGCCCGAAGCAACCAGCACGGCGCGCGCCTCGTACGAGCCCTTGGAAGTAGTAATAGCAAACGTGCCGGTTTTAAGGTCCGACCTTGGAGAGCCCTGAGCTAAGGTCGGACCTTTGGTTATTTTAGTAGCGCGCTCGCCGATCTTTATGTCAACGATGCCTTCGGCATATTCATGCAAATGCTTGTCCAGAGTTTTTCCTAATTCGAGTCCCGGTATATGCGGCGTGCCTATCCAGTTTTGAATGTCTAACGAGTCGGTCGACTGTCCGCCGATTACTTCGGCAATGAAAACAGTCTTAAGCCTCTTGCGTGCAGCATACACCCCCGCAGCGACCCCGCCGGGCCCGCCGCCAATAATAGCTAGATCGTACATCTGCCTATTTTATCTTAGGTCGGCGCAAGAAGGAAGGCACCGCGCCCCATTCGTCATCCTCCTCCTCTTTTTTAGGAGCTTGTTTTGCTGCGGGCATAGGCTCTATCTCGCCAATAACCGGTATCGTCGACTTTTTTTCGTCCTCTTTTCTAGATGCAGGCTCCGGAGTATTAAAGATTTTGCCTACCGGGGCGTCGTCCTCTTTATCGCGGCTGCCAAAGGTAAAGAGCTGTGTGCCACGCGGCGTAACGCCCGGGGTGGGGAAGCCGGTCGCGATGACAGTAACGCGCACGTCGCCCTTCTTAAGCTTGTCGTCTTTAATGGCGCCGAAGATTATCTTGGCGTTGGGGTCTACCGACTCGGTAACGATCTTAGCGGCTTCATGTACCTCGATCATGCCGAGGTCATCGCCGCCGGCGATAGCAAACAACACGCCCTTGGCGCCGTTGATAGAAAGCTCAAGGAGAGGCGATGAGACGGCGGCCTTAGCGGCAACCTGCGCGCGGTTTTCGCCATTGGCGATACCGATGCCCATGAGGGCCGAGCCGGCATTTTCCATAACGGCGCGGATGTCGGCAAAGTCGACGTTGATGATGCCTGGGTGGGTGATCAGGTCAGAAATGCCCTCGACTGCTTGCTTCAAGATATCGTCGCATGCTGCAAAAGCGGCCTTAAGCGTGGTGTCTTTGGCTACCGTTGCAAGGATACGGTCGTTCGGCACGATGATAAGCGCGTCTACTTCTTTGCGGAGCTCGTCCAGACCCTGCTCGGCAAGCCTCATGCGTTGCTGACCTTCAAAAGAAAACGGCTTGGTCACCACTGCTACCGTAAGCGCGCCCATTTCTTTAGCGGTTTTGGCAATCACGGGTGCCGCGCCGGTACCGGTGCCGCCGCCCATGCCGCCTGCGACAAACACCATGTCAGAGCCTTTGATAGCCTGTTGGATCTCTTCTTTGGTTTCTTCGGCGGCGCGCTTGCCTATTTCGGGGTTCATGCCGGCACCAAGGCCACGCGTTAAGTTTTTGCCGATATGGATCTTCTTTTTGGCCATCGAGGAGTGGAGATCCTGCGCATCGGTGTTGATGGCGATAAAGTCGACGCCGCGCACTTTCGACTCAACCATGTGGTTGACGGCATTGTTGCCCGAGCCGCCCACGCCGACGACGCGGATGCGTGCGAAAGCTTCTATTTCTGGTTGGATTTGTGGCATAAGATTATTGGTTGAGTTTGATGAGCCCTGTTATTACGCTCCAACACTGTACCACCGTGCCTTATATATATGCAAATCCCGCGATTCCCGCCTTGTCGTCGGGCAGGTTTTGACAAAAACAACTTCTGTTTCAAAGAAAAAAGCGCCCTAATTGGGACGCCTCTGCTTTTCTTCTTCTGGAAACAATTCCGACTCCACCGTGCTTAATGCAAGTGAGAGGCGGCTCTGTGAGGATAGATGTGGGAACTGCGTGTGGTAGGACTCCATCAAGTCCTTAACACGCTTATTGAAGAGCTCTGCATCTTGTGCAAACGGCTCCATTTCCGTATCGATAGGGTGTGGCTTACGAGATT
>CAIJVL010000018.1 GCA_903824155.1 Candidatus Adlerbacteria bacterium | reverse complement strand
TGTGTGTGTGTGTGTGTGTGTGTGTGTGTGTGTGTGTGTGTGTGTGTGTGTGTGTGTGTGTGTGTGTGTGTGTGTGTAGTGAGGATCAAGTCAAAAACTTTGCTGGTAGGTATTGCACTGTTTGGTTTGGCAGTGCCACTGTCTTTTGCCTCATACTCGTTAGCCCAAACCTCTGCCGCAAACGCTCCTCTTGTAATAACCCGTCCGCTAGCCTTCGGCGCAAAAGGCGCGGATGTTTCTGCTTTGCAGCAGTTTCTCAAGAATCTTGCATATTTTAAATACCCGACCATTACCGGCTACTACGGTTTGGTAACCTGGAAGGCCGTCGCGGCCTTCCAGGTTGACAATGGCTTAGAGTCGGTAGGGAGCGTCGGACCCAAAACCCGCACACTTATAGCCAAGCTCTCCGGCGCAACCTCTTCCTCGGTATCCACTGCGTCACCTGCACAAGGAGCTCCGGCTACCGCGGCCACCAGTACTCCTAAAACCTTTTGCGCGTCAGTCTACTGTCCCGGCAACGGATACTCGCCCGGCTTTGGCGGCGGTAGTTCCGGCGGAGGTGGAAGCGGAGGAAGTGGTGGTGGAAGTACGCCGGCACCTGACACTACGGCCCCTACTATTTCGAGCACTGCCCCTATAAATGGAGCCACGGTATCCGGCTCGATTGTATTCTCTGCGAGTGCCTCTGACAATGTCGGTGTTGTTGGCGTGCAATTTAAGTTAGACGGCTCAAGCCTTGGAGCCGAAGATACCTCCGCGCCATACTCTGTAACTTGGGACACTACCGGTGCCATAGATGGCACACACACACTTACTGCCGTGGCGCGCGATGCCGCAGGGAACACCACTACCTCAAGCGCGGTAACGGTGACGATAGAAAATACGCCCGTTAGTATTTCGGGCCTATCTTCTGGAACTCCTATGCTCTACACCGCAACTACCACCTGGACTACCAACGAAGCCGCAAATTCAAAGGTATTAATCGGTACAACTACCGCGTATGGCACTACGTATGCTGATGCAACTATGCTTACATCGCACAGTATTGTCATCAGTGGACTTACGGCTGGCACGCTGTATCACTTTAGAGTTGTTTCAAAAAATGCGGCAGGCAATACGGCAACCTCGAGCGATCAAACTTTTACGACTGCTGCGCAACAGACGCTTACGCTCTTCTTGACCTCAGGCGCTTCGTGGACAGTGCCGAACGATTGGAACTCGGCAAGTAATACCGTCGAAACGATCGGCGGCGGAGCGGGCGGCGCAAAGGCATCATCTGCAGGCGGCGGTACCGCTGGCGGCGCAGGCGGCGGCGGTGCGTATGCAAAAGCGACGAACGTTGTGCTCACGCCAGGCAACAGCATTGTCACTCTCATTGGCACGGGTGGATTAACAGGTACTTCGCCAACCGCGGGCGGCGATACTTGCTTTGGCGGAGGCTCACTGGTGTCTTGCACCATTGTGGGTGCGCAGGGAGGGCAAGCCCCAACCGGTTCTGGACTTGTTACTGGCGGTGCTGGCGGCGCAGCACCGTCATCAGTTGGTTCAACTAAATACTCCGGCGGTGCTGGAGGTTCAGCAGTAATGTTTAGTGACTCTTCTTCAGGCGGCGGCGGCGCAGCTGGCCCGCTTGGTGCGGGTGCCGCGGGCGGCTCGGCTACCACTAATGGCAGCGCGGTGGGTGGTGCAGGCGGCGGCGGCGCGGATAATGGTTCAGCAGGCGGTACTACGTCAACCGCAACAGGCGCTGCGGGCGGTGCTAACGGTAGTGGTGTCGGTGCAGGTGGCGCGGGAACGGATGGCGGTAATAGTTCACCACCGCCAGGCAACAACGGCACTCCTGAGACAACTTGGACACAGACCAGCGACAGTTCGGTTGCTGGGTCAGGCGGCGGCGGCGGCGCTGCAGGCACCACTGGTGGTGGCGTTACGCCAGGGGCGGGAGGCAATGGTGCGCTTTACGGCGGCGGCGGCGCGGGCGGTGCTTCTAATGGTGCTGGAACGAATTATGGCGCTGGCGGCAACGGTGCGCAGGGAATTATTGTTATTACTTATACGCAGGCAGCAACAAGCAGTAGTGGCACGGGCGGCAACGCTACGCCACCTGCAATTTCTTTGCTTTCTTCCGGCACGCCACTTCCTAATAGCGCAACCATCACCTGGGCCACCGATCAACTTTCCAATTCACAGGTCGCCTACGGCACCTCTGTTGCGTATGGCGCTACCAGCACCGACCCAACACTTACCGCGACTCATTCGGTAACTATTACCGGACTTACCATAAACACGACGTACCACTTCAAGGTATTTTCAACTAATACGTCGGGAAAAGTAAGCAGCTCGACTGATCAAATCTTTACGACACCCGACGATGGCTCGGGTAGCGCTTCGACGGCTGCTATTCAGTTGCCACACTTGCTTGATGGGTATGCCGTGCGCCCGCCGTGGCAAGTTGCCGGTGTCGACTATGCGGTTGGTATACATTCTGGCGTAACGCTCACGCCGGCTTCGAGCCTTAGCAGCAACCCTAACCTTACTATCTCGGGCAACAATATAAGTTGCAGCGGCACGTCATCTATAACGCTCGACTCGATCGACTTTACTGGGTATTCCTTCTCTACCAGTGCCGGCGGATGCGCAAACGTTATCATTACCAACAGTAAATTTGCATGCCCGCCGTCGTGGAGTTCAAGTGCATCATTTGCATTGATCCATGATCAAGCTAATGCTAACTATACGCTCAAATACGACGAATTTGACGGCGACAATTGCGGCACTTGGCCAAATGACACGAGCGATCCGATTGCAGTCAACAATCTGGTGTTCCAATACAACTATATGCATCATATGCCCGAGCGCCACGTGAGCGACACGGGTGAAGGCTCGACGCTCGATTATCGCTTTAATCTCATCAATCAGCCATTGACGCAAACTGGCGCTCACGAAAACTTCCTGCAATGGGGCGATGGTGTTATTGGTCCGGTTACGGTGGCGTTTAACACCACCTATCAAGGCTCGACTCCCGGTGGAGAAGGATTCCAGTTCTATACCAATAATCCGGGGTCCATCTCGACTATAAATTTTTCGAATAACACCATGGTCGCGCAACTCTCGGGCGGCGTGCAAACTATGAGCAATATGGTGCACGGCAACTGCCACAGTACCAGCGATTGCAGTACTACTACCGACGTTGTGAGCGGATCGGCAATTAACGCTTACAACTACTTCGACGCAAGCGGCGCTTTTGGCGCGTACTATTCCGGATCTATGACGTCGACAATGGGATGGACAAGCTTTGGCAATATCGACATGACCACCGGTTTTACAATTACGCCAAATTAGAGATATACTCTTGTAATGGCTAAAATAGACAACAATAAGAAGGCGATCGCTTTACACAAAAAATTACAGGGGAAGATACGTATAATGCCCGCCGTGCCGGTAAAAGACAGGCCTACCTTGTCGCTCGTTTATACGCCCGGTGTTGCGGCTGTTTCCTCGCTGGTTGCTAAAAATCCGAAGCTTGCGCGCGACTACACAATTAAAGGCAGGATGGTTGCTATCATTAGCGACGGTTCAGCGGTGCTGGGGCTTGGCAACATCGGCCCCTACGGCGCATTGCCCGTGATGGAAGGGAAGGCCGCGCTTTTTAAAACATTTGCCGACGTAGACGCGTTCCCAATCGTGCTCGATACGCACAGCGTTGACGAGGTGGTAGAGACGGTGCTGCGCATTGCGCCGGCGTTTGGCGGTATTAACCTTGAGGACTTTAAAGCACCGGAGTGTTTTGAGATTGAAGAGCGGATAAAGGCAAAATTGGATATACCGGTCATGCACGACGACCAGCACGGCACGGCTATTGCGGTCTTGGCGGCACTCATGAACGCGGCAAAGGTGGTCAAAAAAGATTTTGCAAAATTAAAAGTGGTCATTAGCGGCGCGGGTGCCGCGGGCACGGCCATTGCAAAGTTGTTTGCTAAGGCGGGTATCAAAGATATCATCGTTTTAGACAGCAAAGGCATCATTGATGACACGCGCAAAGAGCCGCATAAGAAGGAATTGGCAAAGGTAAGCAATCCGCGCAAGGTCGAAGGGGGTTTGCGCGAGGCGCTCATGGGAGCCGACGCACTCATTGGCGTATCGGGGCCCAACCTGATGGGTGCCAAAGAAGTAGCGTTGATGGCACCCAAGGCAATTGTGTTTGCTATGGCCAATCCTACTCCTGAGATAATGCCCGAAGAGGCTCTTAAAGGGGGAGCCGCGGTGGTGGGCACCGGCCGCAGCGATTATCCGAACCAGATAAATAACTCGCTCGTCTTTCCCGGTGTCTTTCGCGGTGCGCTCGACAATCGCGTTACTAAAATTACCGATGAGATGAAGTTAAAAGCCGCCAGAAGTTTGGCGGCTCTGGTTAAAAAGCCCACCGCGCAAAAAATAGTGCCGGGAGCGTTTGAAAAGGGAGTCTCTCAAGCGGTTGCCAAGGCTATAAAGTAATTAAAACGAATCGGTTTGCGGGGAACCGAGGCCGGTAACGTAGTCGTAGTGGGCGCGGGCGGTGCAAAAATATCCGCAGCTGCCGTTAGCGCCGCTGGTAATATCGCGGAAGTATTTTGCATTTTCGCCTGTTGATTTGTCGGCGTATAACCGCGCGTTGGTAATGCCAACACTAAGCGTTGCGATTGCTGCCCACTGCGGAGCTCCTGCCGAAGTGCCGCCAACGGTGTGCCATGAGCCCTTTACGTAAATGGGGAAGCCGCTTTGCGGATCGGCATCGTACGCAACGTCGGGAATGGCGCGCATGCCACCCGCTTTCGGTATGCTGTATCCAGTTTGGAATGCGGGTTCTTTTTCGTAAGCACTTATGCCGCCTCCGCTGCCACTCCATGCACCTTCAGATTTAAATGTGCCGTTACTCGAAAGGGTAATCGAAGTACCACCTACGCCAATAACGTTGGGCGAGCTGGCCGGCCATGATGCGCCGGCGCCGCTGTCGCCTGAGGATGCAAAGAATGGCGCGCCACTCTTGCTTACAAAGTGCGAGTCCAGCGAAGTTTCCTCGGGGAATTCACCCCCTCCCCAACTCATAGAAATAGCCGCTGCATCTTTAATGCTTGCCGCGTAGTCGACCGCCTTTAGTAAGTTGGCGCCGCTTTGCGTTGCCGCTTCGACTAGAAGTATCTTTGCTTGCGGAGCTATCGCGTGCGCCCATTCGACATCGAGCGACGTCTCCATGGCCCAGCCGCTGTTGCTTGCAATGCTTGTGCTCATTGGATGCTTGGTAAAACAACCGTTTGCCGTGATACAGGGCGGCAGGTTGAATGTTTTGCTAAAAGCATTGAGATCCGCTTCGATAGTCGCGTCGTTGTAGGCGCCAACGATAACTATGGTGCCGTGGCCCCCGCTTGCAGGAAGATTGTAGATCTTTTTAATTTCTTGCGGGGTCATACCGACCGGCATTTTAGTCATGCCACTCTGTGTATGTATCGGCGGAGTGCCTTTGTAATCGGAAAAATGATACGAAGCCTGCGCCGAATAATAAAAACAAAAAGAAAGGATAACGACCAGAACCGTACTTACGATAATGCTTTCAAAAAACGGCTTTATTTTTTGCATGGCAGGAGCTTACCAGTGCCCGATACACAAATGCAAACTTGTGTAAAAGACAACCCCTAGGACCCTAGGATACTTATGACTAGGGCAAAATGAGCTAAACAGGTAGAATATCTTGGGATGAAAGAGTATACTCCTTCATCCGTCTCTATATATGGGAGAATTCGAACAACAATTTAAGGACGCTTTTGAGCGCTACAGCGATGAGCTTTTCCGGCATTGCAGCATGCGCCTGAGCGACCGCGAGAGGGCGCTAGAGCTGACCCAGGACGCCTTTATGCGCACCTGGGACTACGTCCGAAAAGGAGGCGAGGTACGTGATTTGCGCCCCTTTCTGTACCAAACCCTGCGCAACCTTATTATTGATGAGTACCGCAAGGCAAAGACCCACTCGCTCGATAGCATGCTTGAAAATGCCGAAAGCGGCCAAATGGAAGCGATGCTCCCTTTGGACGATACCAACACGGTAGAGGCTGCAATGGAGCGGCTCGACGCCAAAGAGGCGCTTAAACGGGTAGAAGAATTGCCGGAAGTATATCGCGAAGTGATACTCTTGCGGTATGTCGAGGGACTTTCGCCCAAAGAGATTGGCGTGATAGTGGATGAGAGCGAGAACGTCGTCTCCGTGCGGATCCACCGGGCGCTCAAAAAGATGCGCGAGTTGCTCGAAGCAACAGAGACAGGAATGGCATAACAGATATGAACAACTTTTTTACACAACTTAAAAACAGTGCACGCACCACAAAGCTTGCACAAAGCGAAAAGCAGGCTATGCGCATGCGGCTCTATACCTATTTGGAAAATAATCCGGTAGCGGCTACTGCGGCGCCTGCTCCCAAAATAACGAAGCCGGTGCCGAGCATGTACTACTTCTTTTCTCCGCAGTACATGGTCCCTGTCGCGTTACTTTTGGTAATAGGCCTCAGCGGCGGTACCGCTTTTGCCGCACAAAGCGCGCTTCCGGGCGAGCCTCTCTATGCAATTAAAATAAATGTAAACGAAGCCGTGCAGACTGCGCTCGCAACCTCGCCCGAATCTAAAGCGCAGGTAAATGCGCAGCTTGCAACCACCCGTCTCGAAGAGGCTGAAACACTCGCTTCGCAAGGTACGCTTGACGCAACTACTACGGCCGAACTTGCGGCAAACTTTACCGCGCATGCACAAGCCGCGCAGGCGGGTACGCAGACTCTCGCTTCTAACGACCCGGGCACTGCCGCGCAATTAGATACCGATTTTAACTCAACTTTGGCTGCTCATGGCGCGATCTTGGCTCAGATAGGCGACGACTCAAAAAGCGATGAAACGATGCAAAACTCAAACGTGCTGGCAATGCAGGTGCGGCAAGAGGCCGAGCGGGGGAATCAGGACAATGGTAGCAATAGCGATAACGGCCTTTCGCTTGCGATAGCGACAGATACCAATGCACCTGCGCCCGCAGCAACTGCCACTCCGCAAAATGACGCACGCATACGCACGTTTGCCGCAGTGGCTCCGCAAACTTCAGCTACCGGCAGCGCAAGTTCGAGCGCGACTTCCACTCCCGTACCTCATCCGACTTCGGGCATTACACTTTCTAAAACTTCGGGCAGTGCAAATGATCCAAAAGTAGCCGCCTCTCTAAGCGCGCAAGCAAGCACCAGCCTTGCCGCAGCGCAGCAGGACTTTGCGGTACTTAAGAAGTCGCTCGACGGCAGTACCTCGGCGCAAATAAGCGCGCAACTTGCGATTTTGCAAACCAATTACGCTTCGGCTGCCGCTGAACTTGCTGCAGGCAACGCTTCGGCTGCAGTGCAGGACTTTACCAGTGTCATACGCGCGTCAGTAAAGTTGGACGCGTACCTTAAGGCAGGTGAAAAATTCAATATACATTTACTTTCGGGGTTGCTCGGTAATTCAGATAATAACAATTCGCAGGGCGGAAATGATTCCGGAAAAATGCCCACTATCATTCCTGCCACGTCTGCAGCTACCACAACCGACAATGCTTCCGGTGATAACGGACAGGATACGCAGGACAATCAGGGTAAAGGCTCAGACGGCTTCCACTCTAATCTGCATTGATAGTATCAGGCCTCGAACTTTAAGACCTCGTACTCGCGCCAGATGAAGTACATCACGACCAAGTCGAAGAGCGTCAGCAATACTACGAGCCACGAATGCAGGGTGGCGATTTGATACACCTGGTAGAGGACGAACAGCCCTATCACCACCAGCGAAGCGGGATACGCCCAGAGCTGGTTTTTAAGCATGGCCCAGATAAGCAATACTTTGACCAAGCCGCGACTTAAAAGATAGAGCGCAATAAACGTACCGCTAATAAGGGCGGCCTGCTGGGAGAGCTGTAACAAATGACTAGCGATAAAACCGCCCGAGTCTTCGCGCAGTTCAGCTTCGGCGTAGAGTGCAAGCAGGTTTAAAAAATAGGACACGGGTATAAAGAGGAGTGCGATGCCGGCAAGCGTTTCGGCAAGCGAAATAGCTCCTTTGATAAAAATACTAATGCGGAAATACAGGCTAATCCGCTTTTCTTGGTCTTTTGTAAACGTTTGGGTAAATTCGTTTGGCACGGTAGAAGCAGTATAGCCTAGTGGGGGAAAGAACAAAAGTGTACGTTTAAGCGCGATTCATCACCACAATAGTTAGCTGTAAAATGCTCGCAAAAAATACCCACGCCAAGTAGGGCAGGTTGATAAGCGCGACCCACGGGACAGTTACAGAAATGCCTACTAGCGCCCATACGAGGCTGGCAAATACCAAAAGTACGTCAACAAGCGCTAGGTTTAAGTCGCGCCAGCGAAATTGGATCGTTGTAAACAGAAAGTTAAAAACCAAATTCAGCACGAACGGCAAAAGTATCAGGAAAGGAATACTCCCTTCGAGGTACAAGTAGCCGACATAGCCGAAGGAAACGGCTATGAGGATATACAGGACGGTCCATACCGGAGCAAAAAGCCACGCGGGCGGCGCCCACGATGGCTTTTTGTAATTACGGTATGCAGTTTGTGTACGCATAGGATTACTCATTAGGGGCAGAGTCGCTACCGTTCTCTTCGAACTCCCAAGGCAGACTTGCCTTGCCAAGCTTGCCCAAAGACATGGCCCGCAGCGTTTTTACGCTAAAGTAAAACGAAAACAGGAGCGCGAGCGCCGCCGCCTCGCGGGCCAGGAAAAGCTCTATCGAGCCGGTAGGATAGTAGGTAATGGCCGCCGACTCTAAGAGCAGGGTGCCAAGTCCTGCAACGATTGTGTCATACCACATCACCATGCGTCCGTGCGGGTTGGTGAGCCCGCCCAGCAGCACTAAAAGGATGGCACAGAGCACTTGCGTCAGCGTGCCGAACGGTATCAAATCACCATATAGGGGTATGATTATAACCGAGAGCACGGCGGTCGCTACAAAAAGGGCTCGTATGTGGTCGCCGTAATAATGCGGTATGCCGCGGATCCGGAAAAGGTATGACAACAGATCCTGTTCATTTTTCATAATAAGAAGGAATAGGGGGATTATCTCTTTTCGACCACAATTGAACCTTTGGTAATTAAGGCGGCGATCGCGCCGACCGCCACAAGCGCCGGTGCGATTACTGCGCCGATCGCGCCTATCGTAAGAGGGATCTCAATGAGGCTTTCGCCTTTTTCATTTTTAATGATTATGCGGCGTATATTTCCCTCATGGATAAGCTCTTTGACTTTTGACAGAAGCTGCTCGCCGTCGATTTTAAATTCTTCTGTTGCCATAAAGCGTTAGTAGGAATAGTAGTAATAGGGATATGTGTAGGTGGTGGGTGTATAGGTGGGGTAGTTCAGATAGGTGGTGTAGTTGTTAGGGTAGCATAGGCCGCTCACGTAGTAGTAATTGGCCGGGCAATAGCCGCCCGCGTAGTACGGGTATTGATAATACGGGTATTGCTGGTAAGTATAGTTGTAATTATTATTGTAGTAGGGATATCCGTAACTGTAGTTGTAGGGATAATACGAGTTGTTGTAGTACGTTTGCGGTGGTTGGTAATGGTTGGGATGCATGTACTGCCCCGTGTTAGCCAAAGCAAGGGCCGGGGATGTCGAAAGTGCAAACAAAACCGCTGTCGTAACACCAAACGATGCGAGGTATTTCATACGCAGTATGTGTTTCTTATAATCTTATACATAGTGTGCCGCCTTCACAGACTTTTGGGTCTTACTATCCTCTACTATTTTACCATCCTGCATCCGGATGATCCGGTCGGCACGCGCTGCGATATAGGGCTCGTGCGTAATGAGTATGATCGTGCGGTGGTCCTGCCGGTTAAGTCGCTCAAATGTCTGCAAAATGACCTCGCTCGTCTTGGTATCCAGGTTGCCGGTCGGTTCGTCGGCCAGGATCAGGCGCGGGTCATTGACGAGCGCCCGTGCAATCGCCACGCGCTGCATCTGACCGCCGGAAAGCTGATTTGAGAGCTTTCCCCATTGGTCTTCGGGAAGTCCGGCGGCGATGAGCGCGGTATGCACAGTGCCATTGCGCAAGGCATCCGGCTCTTCGCTATAGACCAGCGGCAAGACCACATTTCGCTCGACGTTGGTGCGGGGCAATAGGTTGAACGACTGGAACACAAAGCCGATCTTATGGCTGCGGATAGTGGCAAGCTCATCGTCGGAAAGGGTGGAGACATCCTGCCCGTCAAAGACATAGATGCCGGCGGTAGGGGTGTCGAGCATGCCGATGATGTTCATCAGGGTCGATTTGCCGGACCCCGAAGGCCCGATGATCGCTACGAATTCGCCTTCTTGTATTTCAAGAGATATGCCGCGCAATGCGGGCGTCTCAACGCTACCGCTCACATAGGTCTTGTCTATATTTTTAAGGCTGATCATAGCAGTTAAGGTGTTAAGCGAATAGTTCCGGCGCTTCTTTCCGGAATCTTCGAACGCGTACTGCAAGGAATAGTGCGGTTAGCCCCTGCCACAGGAACATCGCAGAGACGAGCGGAATAATAAAAGGCGGATAGGCAAGGACGATGATTGCGATGAATATCGCCAGAACGCCCTGAGTAAGCAATACCCAAAAAAAGTGGTTAACTATGCTGTTCGTGCTCTGTATGCGTATGTTAGTCATAAGGTAACACTTAGGTTTTTAACTGCGTACTTTTTTGGTTTGCGGAGGGACTTTATGCCCTTATTTTTAACTATCCCCTCAAGCCTCGGAACGACGTTATGCTCCGAGGCTAAGTGCTTTTTGGGGTGGTAGGGGATCGAGGTTGGTTTTTTGTTGTTCATACTATTAGGTTTTCTTAACGGGTACTTTGACTCCCTTTTCCTCCTGATCCTTTTCGACCGGCATAGTGACGGTTAATACGCCATCTTTGTAAGCTGCTTCAGTCCCGTCGGCATTGACCGACTTGGGCAAAGGCACCATGCGCGAAAAGGAACCCCGGCGGATCTCTTTGCTGTAGTAGTCTTTTTCGTCTGTTTCCTCTTCCTCGAAGCGATCGCCCGATATCGTGAGCGAGTCGCCGTCGACGATAATTTCAAGGTCGGTAGCTTCAACGCCGGGCAGGTTCATTTTTGCAACCAAGTTTCCGCCCTCTTCATATAGGTCTACCGACAAATCAGTGCCGAATTTGCGCAGGGGGCCGGGGAAGTCCTGCACCAGGCGGTCAAGATCGTTAAATGGCTTCCATTGAATGAGTTCCATATTTTTATTGGGTGACCGCATTGTTAATCTTCTTTTTCTGTTTCTGTGCCGCAATCGCACGAAGCGCACTTTTTACCCTCATGAACTTCGTGGCTGCACTTAGGACATTTTTCGTTTTCCATATATTTTATTGATGAGTTTTTAAAGTGCGATACCGGGCCCTGCCGAGAACAGGGTCCCTCTCGCAAGCGGCTAGGCGTGCTTTAGCACTCCTCCCGCCTCCTGCTGTTGCGCCGCACCTCCCCAAAGGCCGACTACCGCTATAACAGCGCCCAATATCCCAAATGCCCATGCATAGGTCGTATCTGCCGATCCATAGAAAGCCATGCCGATGAGTACGAGACCGAGCACTGCGTTCGTCCAATTTGTCCAGTTCATATAATTTTTTATAGTTAGCGTCCTGATAAAATTGGAGCGGATCCCGGGTTCGCTCCTGCCCTCGACTTATTCATTATCGAAGCTAGGTATGAAATATGCATATGTTTTCGAAGGAAGTTATACACTTGGCACAAGCGCGTTGCGGCTATTGATTTTTTAGCCGCAGGGATAACAACAAAATTGCTGTAGCTGAGTGGCCACGCATGCAAAAAGTCCCGCACAATGGCGGGGCTTTTTGCGCCCTGATTGTTCCTAAAGAAAACAAATCCTTTGTGCTTTATGGTGGTCCTGTTTGGCGGATAACATCCGCGTATTTTTTGGACCTAATAGTTTGCAAGGACTGTTTTCTAATGGGATCAATCTACTATCATTTTCTCCCGACTTTGAAAAAAATCATTGGGATACAGAAAAAGTTATGCACACACAAAAATAACCCTGTGGTTGCAGGGTTATTTTTATTGCTGACAACAAGAAATATGTTGTTGTCATACGCCACTACTAGTTATTAATGGTTGCCTCTTCCGTGCCCTCCATTGTTTCCATCATGCCCTCCGCTGCCGTGCGATCCATCGGTAGCACGCGGTGATGAGTCGCTTTGATGAGTGTCGGCGTGGCTGGCATTGGAGCCTGCGCCAGTATCTGCGCTGATATTTATGGTGTTGCTCGTGTTGTCAGTGCTGCCACTTGAGTGTCCGTGTCCTTGGTCAGTAGAAGTCGCCGGCGCCTGGTTGTTGTTTCCTTTGCCGCTGTCATGCATACCGCCGCTGCCGGTACTGCCGCTGTCTTTCATGACATTTGCGAAGTTAACTACCCCCGACGTATGAGAGGCGTTAAGTCCAACTTTCGAGTCGCTGCTTGTTTGAGTCCAACCAGCCTGTTCCTGTTCCTCGACGAAGTAATTACCAAACACAAGGTTTCCAAATGAGTAGTTGCCGCTGGCGTCGGTCGTTGTGGTAGCGACAATAGGAGCGTTGTACGGATAGTTGGAGCCGCCCTTATGCAGCCACACGGTCCAACCGGAGAGCCCCGGCTCGCTCGCGTCCTTCATATCGTTTTTATTTTGATCGTTGAACACTATGCCGCTGATAGTTCCCGGCGTGATAACCGGCGTGGTAGAACCGTGTCCTTTCATAACGTTGGCAAAGTTGACCGTTGCGCCGGGGTTGCCTGAAGTGAGTGCTACCCCCGTGTCACTGCTCGTTTGCGTCCAGCCAGTCTGCTCTTGTTCTTCGACAAAATATGAGCCGAGACCGAGATTGGTGAAGGAATAGTTCCCGCTGCCATCAGTGGTCGATGTAGCGACAATGGGGGCATTGTATTTGCCCGCACCCTGATGGAGCCACACGGTCCAACCGGAGAGCCCGGGCTCACTAGCATCTTTGACGTCATTTTTATTTTGATCGTTGAACACTATGCCGCTGATAGTGCCCGCTCCCGATGTGGTTGCCTGTTTTGTGTCGGTAAAGGTGCAGTTGATGGTGCCGCCCGGCGTCAGCGTAAGAGCGCTGCCCGGTGCATAGGTGCCGCCCGTGCTTCCATTGACCGAGCAAAGGGCAGAACTAAGTGTCCAGCCGGCAAGCGGTGACTGGGAAATAGTGTAGGTGCCCGGCTGAAGCGTTTGATTGTTGGGCGCAGTCTGATCAGCCAAGCTGAAGCCTGCATAGCCGCTGCCCGTGGTTGTGAACTGGAAGCTGGCAGGGTCTCCCGAAGGATTCGTTACTTCGTCGACAACGATATTGCCTAGAGTTGTCGAGGTCGCAACCACGTTAAGTTGCTCGGAGCCGCAGGTACTGGTTGCGGGAGCGTTATTAGTGTCGCCTGAATAAACCGCCTGCCACCAATAATTGCCGGTAGTAAACAATATGTTGTTTGAGCTGGGGACCAAGCCATTGGTAACTGTTACGGTACCTGCGCTCTGGCTAAGCACTGTACATTCGTTGTCGGTATAGATGGCGTATGCAACCGTACCGCTTGCGTTCGCGGTTATGTTTGAGAGCGTCGCATTGTCAGAAACGAACGTGCCCGAAAGCACAGTGGTAGAGGTTGAAAGCGTCGTATTTATTGATGAATTTGGGGCGGTAACTACAAGTGCCTCGCACGTGCCGGTTGCAGCAATGTTGTTGCTGTCGCCGTTGTAACTAACGAGATATGACAGGCCGGTAGTAGGCACGGTCGTAGTGCCCGACTGAGCTATACCGCCGACAAGTGCAACGCCGGATTGCACGGTGGAGGTGCCCGAGCACGAAGTATTGTTGTAGACGTTAAAGCTGACCGTACCGGTAGGAGTGGCAGCAGTAGTGCTGGCAACTGTGGCCACGTCATGGACGCCGGTGCCAATGGGCGCGTTGGTAATGGCGGCGTTACTTCCGTTTTGGATAACGGTTGCAACGACAGGCAAAACGTCTGCTTGAGCCAGAGTTGCTGCAAAGACCGATAGGGCCGCAGCAATACCCATGATACTGAGAAGTTTCTTTGTATTCATAAAAAATAATTAATAATACACTTAACTAATAAACAACCTGAAACTAATGTTATAAAATCACGTACGTAATGAAGATTACGTGAGACGAAAGACCCACAATCAACACCTGTGCATGCAAATTAAAAACTCCACCCCTGATAAGAAGTAGAGTTTTTAATTTGCACCAACTTTGACTATTGGGTCTTAAACGAGTTGCCGACTTGCGACCAACTAAAGTTGCCTTGTGCATCGAGCGACTCTACGGCGTAGTAGTACGTCGTGTTGCCCTGCAAGTTGCTTATGACGACGTTTTCAGAAGTCGTAAAGCCCGCTGTTGTGGCGCTCGGGGCGGTGTTGTAGTTGAACGATGGGTTAGTGCTGTACCAAACCTTGGCGGTACCAGGCACGTTCGAAGTCCATGTAACGGTCGCCGAGTTTGAGGTGGTCGTAACCGCGAGGTTGCTAAGTATTGGCTGAGGAACGTCCACACGGGTTACCTTGCCTGCGCCCTCCGCAAGAGCTACCGTACTTCCACCTCCCATTTGCGCGTTCATCGCGACGAGCGTTATGGGGCCCACGCGGCCTACCGAGGCAATGCCATTGCGGCTTTGCCAATTGGATACGGCTGCCTTGGTGAGAGTGCCGAAGTAACCGGTCACCAGGCCCTGCGGATAAATAGTGTTATCCTGGGCCAAAAAGGTCTGCAGTGCCGAGACATCGCTGCCGCTCATGCCCACCTGCAGCTGGCGGCTCAAAGTGTCCGCCTTGGCAAACTGCGGAAGCACCAATATGACTGCCAAAAGGGCAGCGCAAAATACGACTGCTGAAGAAAATACTACCAACCGAGACTCAACATTATTATTTTTCATAAAATTAGCTATTACCTATTAATACTGATGCCCTGTGCATCTGTATTGATCTTCGTACAGAAACGGAAAAAGCCATTATCTGCATGAAAAAGTTATGCACATACAAAAATAACCTTTCATGTAGTGGGTTATTTGCCGCCTCGGCGACAACAAAAAAGCTGTTGCTCTGCCATGTTTATTTTTTTGGAGCAGCTTTTGATGCCGTTTTCAAAAAAGTATTTCGGAGCTCCTCGACCCTCTTGTGTTGCGTAATATCATCGAGCACTTGCACGTACAAAAGATGATTGCCCGATCGCAAAGGGAAGACAGTAGTCAGCAGGTTAAACAGCTCGCCAGTCTTCTTTTTATCAATAATCTCGTCTGTTTGAAAATGTTGGTCCGCGCGCAGAGCCTCCCACATCTTCTCGTATACTTCGCGCGGCGTCTTACCGCTCTGGAGCATGTTCGGGTTCCGTCCGCGCACTTCCTCGAGTGAGTACCCAAACTGCTTCTCCCACGCGGCATTTACATATTGGATCTCGGCCTTATCGTCGGTAATTAAGAGAGGCTGCGGCGAGCTGTCGGCCAGCGTCTTAAACAGCCCTGGCTTCGAGAACAAGGAACCGTCTTGCACTCCCGAGCCGCTGCGCTCCCAGAGCTCTTCGAACACTGCCACTTCAGTCGCGTACATGCCCGGGTCTTTGATAAGAACGGCTGTGGGCTGGTTTTGGTTGAACATAATAAGTGCCACTTTGTCTGCATATAAAAAGTTCGCGGTTTCGATGCCGACCTCCGGGGGTAAAAAGCGCATGTCGCGCAGCTCCTTGCTGCCTGCTTCGGCCAGTTTCCGGCCTCGCGGAGTATCCGGCGCCAGCACGCGGATCCGGAGATTGCCGCGCACGCGCGCCAAGGTAAAGTCTTCAAATATGCTGGTGCCTTCAAACAAGCCGATAAATGAATCCTCGGGAATGATCGCCAACATGTGATGTTTGGTATCGATAATGTCATCGAATATCGACTGTATGTCATCGCGGCCGGTAAATATCTTTATTGCCGGTTTTTGCATTTTCCCGCTTTTTTTCCGCAGCGCAGTTAAGGCGGGCATTGCGGCCAGCACGGTTTCTTCGCGCTGGCGAAGCTGGGTCAGTAATTTTTCGGGACTCTCGGCCACCCAGTATTTGTAGCGGTTTTTGACGTAAAAGTTTATCAGACCGTTTTTGTGCAGCTTGTCGACGATTGCCTGTACGCTGCTAAGCGGCATCTTAAGCTTTACCGCAATGTCTGAGACATGGCACTCGCCAAGCCCCAGCGCGCAGATATACACCTTGGCCTCGTTGGCGGTGTATCCCAGTTGCTCGATCACTTTTTGTATCTGGGCCATACCTTATATATGAACATACGTTTGCATGTAAGGAAAGGCGCCACTCACAGGTTGGCCAACACTACTCCCGCTGCTACCAACACTGCCGCCGCGCCCTTTTGTATAAGATTTTTCCAGGACATATCCTCGTTCGCAAGCTGGGGCAGGAACAGGGTAAGCAGGACACCAAAGATAAAAACAAAGAGAGTCGTCGTCGACGATACGGCCGAGACAAGTGCCACCGGTGCCAAAAGGGAGGCGAATCGCACTCCTAATCCTCCGCCAAGATTAATAAGCTCGTTTGCGCCATTAACGGCAAGCAGTGCAGCCGTATTGGTTTTGAGGAGCGCCGTGAATTGCCGCAGATAGCGCGGTATCGCAAGGATCCCCGCGCCAAAGAGGGCCTCGCCTACATAGGTCCAGAAGGTCGTGCTCCAAAATTCCTCGCGCACCGCGAAGTATTTAAAAAGGACGCTCGAGAGGGCGAGCACAAAGGTGCACAAGAGCATAAGCAGCAACAGCCGCCATTTTAGTTTGCGGAAGTGAAATGAAGTGTCGAGAGACAGCAGCAATGCTCCTATTAGTATAAGTGCGGCGCCGGCGGCGTTCAGCAAACTGAGCGTCTCTCCTAAGATAAGATAGCCGAGTGCAAAGGTAAAAAGAGTTGAAGTCTGAAAAAGCGGCGCGACCACGGAGGCCTCGGCCGATTGTATGGCTTGCAGATAAAAAAGCATCGCGCCCATGTATAAAATGCCGGAGGCGATCATTACGGCAATGTCCAGCGGCGGCAAGCTAAGCACTGAAGGTTCGAAATACCATATGAACGGCAGCATGATAACCCCTATCCAAGCGGTAAATACCATCAGTACCGCCGTATCGCTATTTTTGAAATAGCGCTCAACGAGATATTTGTCGATATGGGTCGATGCGGCCCACAGTATAGGACCTGCAAATGCAAAAAGGAGCCACATACGTACCTTATGAGAGCAGGACGCCGCCATCGACCACAATCTGTGAGCCGGTCATGTAGCTCGAGAGGTCCGACGCCAAAAAGAGCGCGGCCTTGCCGATATCATCGGGCTCGCCCATGCGATGCATCGGTATCTTCTCGAGAAGGGGCTTCATCGTCACTTCCATTTCTTGCGGGCTCATTTTGCCCGCGCCGGTGCCTGGGGTGCGCACCGGGCCGGGCGCGATGGCGTTGACCCATATCTTATGCGGCGCCAGCTCGAGCGCGACATTTTTGGTAAAGCCCCACACGCCGTGCTTGGAGGCGTCATACGCCGCAAGCCCGACCATCGACGGATGCAGCGCGTCTACCGAAGTAATGTTTAGTATTTTACCGCCTTTGCCTTGCGCGATCATCTGCGCTGCCACCGCTTGCGTGGCAAGAAACACGCCTTTGAGGTTTATCGAAAGTATCCGGTCAAAATCTTTTTCCTGCATCTGCATTACCGGAGTGGTTGGGTAGATACCGGCATTGTTTACCAGAATATCCACGCCGCCATACGTTTTGACTGCCGCCTCGACCATTGTTCCCACCTGCGCCGCGTTCGATACGTCGACTTCGAGCGCGCTCGCCTGCCACCCACGCGCTGCAAGCTTTGCGGCGGCCTCTTCAGCCGCTGCTTTGTTCGCGTCGGCAATCACGACCGACGCGCCCGCTTCGGCAAGGCGGTAGGCAATGCCGAAGCCGATGCCCATCGCGCCGCCGGTTACTATTGCAACCTTTGATGAAAGGCTTACCACTTGGGCAAGAGGGGTAGGTTCCATATGAGTTCATACTAACAGATGCTAGGATAAATCCCATGAATACCAAAAGACTGCAAATAGGAGTTATGGGCTCCGCTTCCGACCAGCACTATCCGCCGGAACTTGAGACGCTGGCGGCATCAATAGGAACGCACATTGCGGGCGCCGGGCACATTTTGATATACGGCGCCAACCGGGACACCGACACTTTGCCCAACGTTGCAGCACGCGCCGCCAAAGCGGCCGGCGGCCTGTGCGTTGGTGTTACCTACGGGCGCGACCGCCGCGTCATCTACGGGAAAGAAAGCGCCGACGTGATAATCGCCACCGGCTCGGAGCGCGGCGGCGGCCGCGAATTCGTCCTTGTCCACTCATGCGACGTCATTATTATGCTTGGTGGCGGGGCAGGGACGCTCACTGAAGTTGCCATTGCGTATCAAATGAACACGCCCATTATCGCGCTTGCCGGGACCGGCGGTTGGGCCGAGCGGCTGGCGGGCGAGTATATGGACGTGCGCAAGCGGGTACAGATCCTCCGCGCAGAAACCCCGAAGGAGGCGGTGCGCTTGGCTATCGAAGCCTGCAGGGAGCAATAAAAAACTATTTGACCGGAATCTCCTTGAATGTGTGGCGGTTGCCGACTTGTTCGAACGCGTAGTCCGCCCAGCGTATCCAGGTAGGGCGGATCCAGACCATCACCAGCTCTGATGGGTCGAGCTTGGTTATTGGCGCATAAAATTGCGGGTTGGAATTTAAAATATCAAACAACTCGTCTCTCTTCTTTCCCTCTTCTTCGTCAAGCGATATGTCCATCGCCATACCCTCTATCTGCAGCGTCTGCGGAATTTCAGAGGAAGAAATGGTAAACGCAACCTGCGGATGCTGCTGCAGTGCTTTGTATTTGCGAGAATCTATTTGGGTAAGAATATAAATATTGAAATCGTCGTCCGCGGTGTAGTAGACCATGCTGGCGTGGAGATTGTAATCGCCTGCCATGGTAGCCAGCACCCCTGTTTTGTTCCTTTTAAGGAAGGCCAGAGCGTCTGCTGTGGAGTGATCAAGTTCGGTATCCATATGCCCACATACTACCACGCAACAGGAGTACAATGAGGACAACATGTTAAAACGGTACCAACCCATGCTGGCGACCCTCATAGATAAGCCTTTTAACGATAAGGCGTGGGTGTTTGAGACAAAATGGGACGGCTTCAGGGTAATTTCCGTACTAGAAAAGGGGAAGGTGACGCTTTATTCGCGCAATGGCACCAACGTAACAGGCCGCTACCCGGTCGTGGCAAAAGCGCTCACAAAGATAAAGCAAAAAACAAAACAAAGCACGGTAATCGACGGCGAGCTGGTGGCGCTCGACCGCAAAGGCCGCTCGCGTTTCCAGCTGCTACAAAATGCGCTCAATACAAAAGCAAGGCTGCAATACTGCGTGTTTGACTTGTTGTTTTTGGACGGCAAAGATCTGCGCAAAAAAACGCTCCTTGAGCGCAAAGCATTGCTCGAGACCATGGTGCCTGTAACTCCGCTACTGCGATACAGCGGGCACCAATTTACAAACGGTACTAAGTTCTTTACAGAAGCAAAAAAGAAAAACCTTGAAGGCATCATGGCCAAGCGCGCGGCGGGGCTGTACTACTCGGGCAAACGCACTCGCGAGTGGCTCAAGATAAAAACCGCGCATGAGCAGGAGGTGGTGATCGTAGGTTTTACCAAGCCGCGCCGCAGCCGCAAATATTTTGGCGCGCTGGTCTTGGCAGTGCGTGACGGTAAACGCTGGCACTATGTCGGGCGCGCCGGCACCGGCTTTGATGCAGCAATGCTCAGGTCTATCCATGCAAAACTCTCGCCGCTGGTTACGAGCAAAAAGCCCGTGATAGAGAAGGTCCCCAGCGAAGCCGAGACTACCTGGGTAAGCCCCAAGCTCGTTGGAGAAGTAAAGTTTACTGAGTGGACTACTGGGGGCGAGATGCGCCACCCGGCATTTGTGGGGTTGCGCGACGATAAAAGCGCGTTACAAGTAATCCGCGAGCGCGAAAAGAAACTATGAAATCCAAAATACTCTGGCCGGAAAAAAAATATACCAAAGCAGACCTGCTCAACTACTACGAAAAAATCGCCAAGGTTTTGCTGCCGTATCTTAAAGACCGGCCGGTGGCGCTCAATCGCTACCCCGAAGGGATTGAGGGTATACATTTTTTCCAAAAAAATCTGGGCAATCAAAAGATCCCCGGCTTTGTAAAAACAGTTACGATACGCGCGGCCAGTACCGGCAAAAACGTACGCTATGCGGTGTGTCAAAACAAACAGACACTGTTGTACTTGGCAGACTTGGGGTCGATAGAGATGCACCCTTTTGCCGCGCGCGTTCAAAAGCTCGACAAACCCGACTACTTAATTTTTGACATCGACCCCGGTACGCGCAGCACCTTTGACGATTTAATCAAAGTTGCGCAAACCTATCATGCAATCTTAGATTCGAAGGGCATACCAAACGTGTGCAAAACATCCGGCAAGCGAGGGCTCCATGTGTATGCGCCGCTTGGTGCAAAATATACGTACGAAAAAGTACGCGCCTTTGCGCTTGAGGTATCACAAGAAGTAAACCGCCAGCTGCTCGATATAACCACGCTTGAACAGCGCATTAATAAGCGAAAAGGGCGCGTGTATTTGGACTATACGCGCAACTCCAAAGGGCAAACGGTAGTGTGCGCATACTCGTTGCGGCCAACGCCCGACGCGACTGTTTCGACGCCACTCTTGTGGAGTGAGGTAAAAAAGGGATTGGATCCGAAGAAATTTACGATAAAAACTATTTTTAAACGCCTGGAGAAAAAAGGAGATTTGTGGAAGTTAGTGCTGCAAAAGGGCGGCACGCTGCCTAAAACCTATGCCCGTGCTTAAACCTCTCCTTTAAATGCGTTTTTTGCTTTAACAGTTTTTTGCGCTCGGACTCGTAGCGCTGGCGCATGCGCTTTTGCAGCTCGGCCGCCTTTTGCGAGGCGCGCCAGCCTATCATGCTGGAGAGGATATTTACCAAAAGGACCAGCACAAACGCGTACGCAAACTGCTGCGCGGTCAGGCGCGGCGCCATGATAAAAAATGCCGGCACAAAACTGGTCATGCCAACTACCACGTCCATAAACCGGTTTGTCGGCGTCTCTTCTATTTTAACGATCACCTCCCACATCTCGTATGCAACCAGCCCCACAAATGCCAGCGCTACAGACGCCAAAGCGCCAAAGTGCAAGAGATAAAAACTAAAAGCTACTGATACGCCGGAGAGAAAGTGCACGACGCTCCACAAATCGAGCCACTTGCCCTCGCGCCAAACGTCGGTGCGCTCAAACTTAATCAGTTGTAGATTCGGGTCCATACGTAAGCTCGTGCATAAAATAGCGCTTTTTGAGCGCGGCTTCGTCCCCATATTTCATAAAGAATTTTTCGTGCTCGGTGGGCTGGTATCCTTTGGTCTCCAGATGCGCTATTGCGCAAAAATAACTTTCGGTCCTGCCGGCAATGACCGACGCATAATGCAGCCAGCCGTTGACGTAACCGCAGTACGCGCAGCCTACTCTTTCCCAAACAGTAAGGTAGGGCAGCTTGGCGCGGTCGACCACCTTTATATACTCACTTCTCTTTACGTACGGTATTCCGTAAATAGGGAAGGCGATGCGGTGATAGATTTCAATAAAGATATCAGCAATAACCACCGGCACGATCATAAGCCAAATCAAAGGCGCCGCTACAAAATAGCGCAAGAAGAAATTATGAGACCCGCGATACTCATGGAGGAACATGGGGCTAGCATAGCATATTCGAAAAAAACCGGCGGTCTTTTTATATTACTCTCCGCCAACAAAAAAGACGCCTTACGGCGTTTCATTTTTGCTGGCGGAGAGTGAGGGATTCGAACCCTCGGACCGGTTTCCCGGTCAACAACTTAGCAGGTTGCTCCATTCGACCGCTCTGGCAACTCTCCAATGTTCCTTACCTTACACTAAAAATGCCCTTGGCGCACGAGTAAAAGAAAAAGCCCCGCATGCGGGACTTTTTGTTGTTGGGCGCCTGCCTGCCGGTAGGCAGGGAAACTGAAACTCAAGCGACAGCGAAAAATTGGTCGAGATAGTCCAAGGAACGCTGGCCCATTCGGTAAGCCGTTTCTTTGTCCGGAGTGTCCAATATGAAAGGCTTCTTTTCGTAGCCGGCAACCCAAGCCGGGACAAGTTCCAGAGCATGTCCAGGGATATTGATCAGGCAATCGTCGGCATGCACTTTTTCATCTCGATCGGCGCCGCAGTAGGCGCAAGTTCCCCAAGCAAGCGGCATGATGCAACCTCTCTTCAATCTTGAGTGATACGCAAACTTCTTGCATCAATCTACTCCTTTAAAACCCACATGCAAGCTTGCTAGGTGCATAACAAAAACCTCCTTATGACTGTGCGAGCGCTATGCAGCGCACTTCGGAGGCTCCCGCCTCGCGCAAAGCGCGCTTTGCTTCGGCAAAGCTGGCTCCCGTGGTGGTGACGTCGTCGACGACTATGCACACGCGGCCTTTTACCTTTGCAGGGTCAGAAACGGCCATGGCATTTTGCAGGTTTTTTAAACGATTGTGGCGCTCAAGGCCTTGTTGAGGCTGGGTGTGACGGGTTCGAATCAATATATGTGGATCGTAGGTAAAACTGAAGAGAACTTTCAATGCGGCCTCACAAAGTACTTCGGTTTGGTTGTGGCCCCGTTCTTTGCGGCGCTTGGGGTGCATCGGCATGGGGATTAAAAGGGGTGTGCCGACTATGTCGGCAGCCTCGGCCAAAAGCAGCTGCGCCAAATATTCGCCGGCAAGCTTGGCAGCACGGCCGTGCGCGTAATATTTAACCTCCCATACCAGCGCGCGTACTTTTGGCTCGCTGTAAGGCAGCGTCCCGTCGTAGCGCGACAATCTTTCCAATTCGGGCAGCGTGAGCGCTTCAGTCAACTGCTCGGTAGGGCGCACGCGAAAGAGCAGCTTGGTGATGAAGGATGCTATCCGCATTATTGTTTTTTGTGCTGTTTTTTGCTCTTGCATAGGTGATATAATAAAAACAGTATATGGATTTCAAACTCCCGTCTTTTTCTGCATCTACTTTTTCTTCTTTATTCAAAACTGAGGTAAAGAGCGTGCTTGGCGTGGACATCGGCTCATCGGCTATTAAAGTCGTACAGCTTCGGCGCGAAAAGGGCCGGGTGATACTCGAAACATACGGCGCTATATCTCTGGGCCCCTACGCGGGCGTCGAAATCGGCCGCGCAACGGCGCTGGGTGCCGACAAGATAAGCGAGGCGCTTAAAGACGTCATTCGCGAGGCTAACGTAACCACGCAGGACGCCGCCATATCCATACCATACTCGTCGAGTTTAGTCTCCATTATCAGGCTGCCGGCCACGGTCGAAAAGCAATTGGCCCAAGTGGTGCCTATCGAGGCGCGCAAATACATACCGGTACCTATCAATGAGGTGCTTTTAGACTGGTTTGTCGTCTCGGGCGGAGCAAAAAGCGGCGGCGCCAGCCCAGACGGCAAGATAGACGTGCTGTTGGTGGCAATACACAACGACACGATAGCTAAATTTCGTTCGATCGCGACCAGCTCATCTTTAAATGCGGCCTTTTTTGAGATAGAGGTCTTTAGCGCCGTGCGCGCCTCGCTCGACCATGGCATTGCGCCGGTTGCGGTAGTTGATTTAGGAGCTGCCACTACTAAGTTTTATGTTGTAGAGAGGGGATTGATACATGAAAGCCACATAATCAATCACGGTGCGCAAGACTTAACCTTGGCCGCTTCGCGCGCGCTAGGCCTTACCGTAGCTCAAGCCGAAGAAAAAAAGCGCAAATTCGGCCTCGTGAACCTTTTGCCGCCGACACCAGGCAGCAATATTGCCGCTGATTCTTTAAAAAATTCAATAGAGCTTTCGCTCACCCCTTTGCTATCGGAAATATCGCGCACCGTAAGCGCGTACGAGCAGCGCACCAATCAAACGCTCGACGCGTTGGTAATGACCGGCGGCGGGGCGACGCTTAAGGGCTTTATGGAGTTTGCACAAACTAAAATACAGGCGCAGCTGCGTCTGGCAGACCCGTTTGGCAAAACTCAAGCGCCTGCATTTCTTGAAGCGATCCTCAAAGAGGCCGGCCCCGAGTTTAGTGTAGCGGTAGGCCTTGCGCTTCGCAGGCTGCAAGAGTTGGGGTAGTGGGGAGGAAAATAAAGCCCCCCTTGTCCCCATGCGCGTAAAACTAGGAGGCAAATATTAAATTAGCACTATATAATAGAAACTAATGGATCCTCAGGTTCAGGCCTCTTTTATACCGAAGAAATCGCTCGAGATGACCTCGACTCGCGGCGGCCACTTTGGCGGCTTGGTATTTTTAATATCGCTCCTTATTTTTGTTGCCTCGCTGGTTGCCGCGGGCGCTTCTTTTGCCTATACGCAATATCTGAACAACGCCATTGCAAGCAAATCTAAGTCGCTGGCATTGGCCGAAGGCGCCTATGACCCCGGCACGATACAAGACTTGGTGCGCCTTGATGACCGCCTTTCGCAGGCTAAAATTTTGCTTGGTGCGCATGTGGCTGCGTCGGGCATTTTTGCGTTCCTTTCATCGCAAACACTGACAAATGTGGCTTTTAACACCTTTGACTACACGCTGGGCGACGACGGCAGTGCAAAAATAAGCATGGCGGGCAGCGCGGACAGCTTTTCGACCGTTGCGCTGCAGTCGGACCAGTTTGGCGGCAACAAGCTGCTTAAAGACGTGGTCTTTTCCGGCATTACGGCCGATGCGACCGGCCGTATAAGTTTTAACGTCTCCGCCACCGTCGACTCGAGCGTCCTTTCGTACTCTTCCACCCTTGGGGCAAGTGCTGCGGTACCGGTCAGTACGGGTACGGCCTCAAGCTCCATGCCGGGCGGTACTTTTGCTTCAACAACGCCTTCCCAATAAACCTATATGCGTCTTTTTATCCCCATTATCTTTATAGTCGCTGCGGTAGGGCTTTTTGTCGTATACACCAACCCGACATACCAAGCTTCGAAAGCGCTTTCCGCGCAGGTTGCGGCTTACAACGATGCACTCGACAAGTCGCAGGAGCTCCGCTCGGTCCGCGACCAGCTGCTTTCCAAGCGCAACACCTTTTCGACCAATGACGTGCAAAAATTGCAGGAGACACTGCCCGACAATGTCGACAATATCCGCCTTATTATCGACATTAACAACATTGCCTCACGCCATGGGCTCTCACTTAGCGGAGTAAACATCGGAGATATTTCCGGCAGCAACAGCCAGACCGCGCTTGCGGCGGGTTCAAGCGGTCCCGTCGGCAACGTAAGCGTTTCCTTCGCAGTCATGACGTCTTATGACGGCATGCTTTCATTCTTAAACGACTTAGAGCACAGCTTGCGTCTCATTGACGTGCAAAAGCTTGCCTTTACCGCCGGTGCCGGCGACTCGAGCACGTACGCCTTTACTATCCGCACCTATTGGCTCCACTAACCTATATTGCATATGGATTTTCTTAAAAAAAATATGGTACCGATAGGCGCTGGCGTAGTGCTTTTGGCGGGCGTTTACGTCTACTCGGCGTACTTTACCAGCCCTTCGTCGACCGCACTGACCACCAGCGATTCGAGTGAGGCTCTTTCGCAACAATTGCTCGTCACGCTGCAAAACTTGCACACGATTAAACTCGACAACAGCATCTTTAGCGATCCGGCATTCCAGTCGCTTACCGACTTTGGCGTAGTGATACCGCCCGAGGCAGTCGGCCGCCGCAATCCGTTCGTGCCGCTTGTCGGCGCATCTGCCGGGGCAGGGAGCGGCGCGTCAGTTAACGTGCAGCTGCCCAAAACCAAGTAACAGTCTTTACCTATGAATCTACTCGAACTACTTACGCAGAGCGGCGCTCTCGACGCTAAAGCAGTGCCCGAAATAGAGGCACAGCTGGGGCAGGCAGGTGCTACGCCCGAAGGCGTTTTGCAAAAAAACGGCATTTCGCTTACCCAGATCCTTAAAGTAAAAGGGGATTATTACAATATCCCGACGCGCGAGATCGCCAACTCTGCCGTCCCATTTGACGTGTTGCGCTACGTGCCCGAGGAATCGGCGCGGCATTACCGTTTTGCGCCTATAGGCATACAAGACGGCGCGCTTGAAGTGGGCATTACCGACCCCGACAACCTTGAGGCGCGCGATGCGCTTACGTTTATCTCGGCCAAGGTGGGCATGCCGTACAAGATTTACCTTATTAACGAAACAGATTTTGAAAAGCTGCTGACCCAGTACAAAGGCCTTTCGGGCGAAGTGGGCAAGGCGCTCGGCGAGTTTGAAACCGAGAGCGATGCCGGCGAAGCCAAATCAGCTAAAACAGGGGAGAAGCGCACGAGCTTTTTGGATGAAACGGAGGTTACCGAAACGGGCGCCGACGCCATAACCGCCGATGCGCCGGTTACTAAAATTGTGGCAACCGTTTTGCGCCACGCGGTAGAGCAGCGTGCATCCGACATCCATATCGAGCCGCTTGTTGACCAGACGCGCGTGCGCTTCCGCGTCGACGGCGTACTTATCACCAACATCACGCTGCCTTCAAAGGTACATGGCGCCGTAGTGGCGCGCATTAAGGTGCTCTCGAACATGCGCCTCGACGAAAAGCGCAAGCCGCAAGATGGCCGCTTTTCGGCGCGCGTCGGCGGCAATAAAGTGGACTTTCGCGTTTCGACCTTTCCGACCTACTATGGCGAGAAGGTGGTGATGCGTATTTTGGGCAGCGCCTCGCTCGAGCTCAAGCTCGACGACTTTGGCCTGTCCGAGCGCAATCTTGAAATGATACGCACCGCTATTAAAAAACCATACGGCCTAGTGCTGATATCCGGCCCGACCGGCTCCGGTAAATCAACAACGCTGTACTCTATTTTGAACGAAGTCGATCGCGACAAACAAAACGTACTTTCGCTCGAAGACCCGGTCGAGTACACGATACCCGGCGTGTCGCAAAGCCAGGTGCGACCCGAAATAGGCTACACCTTTGCAACGGGTTTGCGCACTACGCTCCGTCAGGACCCAAACATCATAATGGTGGGCGAGATCCGCGACGCCGAAACGGCTAACCTTGCCGTGCAAGCGGCGCTTACCGGCCACTTGGTGCTCTCGACCATCCACACCAACAATGCCGTTGGTATTATTCCGCGCTTGCTCGACATGGGTGTCGAGCCGTACCTCATACCGCCGGTGCTTATTTTGGGCATGGCGCAGCGCCTGGTAAAAACCTTGTGCAAAGACAGCGGCAAAAAAGTGCCCGTACAGGGCAGCATGAAGGTGATGATGGAGGACCAGTTTAAAGACCTGCCCGCCGAGTATCAAAAAGAAATACCGCCTTTGACCGAAGTGTATTTAAAAAATCCGACGCCGGAGTGCCCGGCCGGCACGCGCGGCCGTATTGCCGTGTATGAAATGTTTGGCATGAACCCCGACATGGAGCGCGCGATCCTTGCTAACAAGCCCGAGGATGAAATATTTGCTATAGCGCGTAAAAACGGCATGCTCACCATGAAAGAGGATGCTATTATTAAATCAGCCAAGGGCGTTATACCGTTTGAAGAAGTAAACACGCTTGGCGGCCAATTTGAATTGCCCGACGAGTTGCCCGAGATCGATGCAACCGCCAAGCCGGTCGCTATCGACGAAGAGACTGCTGATACCGATGGTAAAGACGTATCAATAACGCCCGGCCCTAAAAAAGAAGAAGTAGAAGCATAAAAAACATGCCCAACTATACGCAAAAACTCCAGCAGCTTATAGAGACGGTTATCGCCCAAGGCGCATCCGACCTGCATCTGTCGGTCGGCGTGCAGCCCATGATACGCGTGTCCGGGCAGTTAACGCCGCTCTTGAACGAAACTAAACTTACGCAGGAAGACATGCTGGGCCTTTTAACGCAGCTGCTTCCGCCCGAGCGCAAAGAATTATTTTTGAAGACGCAGGAGGCTGACTTTTCTTTTTCCTATGGCGAAAAGGTGCGCTTCCGCGGCAATGCGTACGTAGAGAGGGGCACTGTTGGCGTGGCGTTGCGCCTTATCCCGCGCGATATCCGCACCATTCAGGAACTAAAGCTGCCGCCGGTTTTGGAAACATTCGCGCAGCGCGAGCAGGGCTTCTTTTTGGTGGTAGGGCCGGTGGGGCAGGGTAAAACGACCACGCTTGCCGCATTGATAGAAAAGATAAACATGGAAAGGGCCGAGCACATCATCACTATCGAAGACCCTATCGAGTATTTGTTTGAAAATAAAAAATCTTTAATCGAGCAGCGCGAGGTCCGCGTCGACACGGCCGACTTTCCGGTGGCATTGCAGTCGGTGTTTCGCCAAGACGTCGACGTGCTCATGATCGGTGAGATGCGCACGCCCGAAACCATTTCGACCGCCGTGACTGCGGCAGAAACGGGTCACTTGGTATTTTCTACCCTACATACCAACAACGCGGCGCAAACCATCGACCGCATTATCGATACCTTTCCGGCAAACCAGCAGGACCAGATACGCGTGCAGCTGGCCGTTTCACTTGCCGGCATTTTTAGCCAGCGTCTTATCCCGCGCATTTCCGGCGGACTTATACCCGCGTACGAGCTTTTGCTCAACAACAATGCGGTGTCGAACCTTATCCGCGAAAAGCGCACGCACGAAATACAAACGGTCATTGAGACCGGCGCCGACGAGGGCATGATAGACATGAACCGCTGCTTGGCCGACCTCGTCCGCCAAGGCGAAATCACCCCCGAATCCGCCTACTCGCGCAGCTGGAACCCTAAAACGCTCGAACGCTTACTATAATTTATGGCTGATTTTAAGTACGAAGCACTCGACAGTACAGGCAAGCCGACCGGCGGCACGGTAAGCGCCGCTACGCAAGACGCGGCTATTACCACTTTGCAGCGCAAAGGGCTCACTATCACGGCTATTAGCGGCGGTGCACAGACGGGCATCATGGGCCAACTGCAGGGGATAACGCTTTTTGGCGGCGTAAAGAGCCGCGACTTGGTGCTCCTTTCGCGCCAGATAGCGACGCTCTTCGAGGCGCAGGTGTCGGCCTTGCGCGTCTTCCGGCTTTTGGCAGAGCAGGCAGAAAAGCCCGTATTGCGCGCGGCTTTGACCGAAATCAGCGACGACCTGCAGGGCGGCAACAGCATATCAAAGTCGCTCGACAAGCATCCCAAGATCTTTAGCGAGTTTTACGTCAACATGGTTAGAGCGGGCGAGGAGTCCGGCAAGCTCGACCAGACCTTTATGTATCTGGCCGACTACATCGACCGCTCGTACGAGCTGGAAAGTAAGGCCCGCAACGCGCTCATTTACCCGGCGTTCATTTCGACCACGTTCGTAGCGGTGATGACGCTCATGCTTACGTTCGTTATCCCGAAAATCGGCGAAATTTTGATTAGCAACGGCGGCACGCTGCCTTTTTATACCCAAGTCACCCTCGACATTAGCGCCTTTTTGGTCGACTATGGCATCTTTATGCTCATTGCGCTTATTATCGGCGGATTCTTTGTCTACCGCTACACTCTTACTCCGGCCGGCCGCCTTGCAACGGGGCGCCTTAAGATAACGTTGCCGTATATTGGCGACCTCTTCCGCAAGCTATACCTCACGCGCATTGCCGACAACATGCACGTGATGCTCTCTTCGGGCATATCGGCCGTACGCGCGCTGGAAATTACCGCAGCGGTGGTAGACAATGACGTATACAAAGGCATTTTGACGCAGGCGGTAACCGACGTTAAGGCGGGCAGCTCGATGTCGGCGACCTTTTCGCATTACCCGGAAGAAATCCCGGTAATTTTGGTGCAAATGCTGCAAATCGGCGAGGAAACGGGCGAAATGGGCAACATTTTGGAGCGTTTAGCCAAGTTTTACGAACGCGAGGTAAATACCTCGGTAGACACGCTCATTTCTCTTATCGAGCCTGCGCTTATTGTGGCCCTGGCTGTTGGCGTCGGCTTCCTGTTGGCCTCGGTGCTGTTGCCTATTTACAACACCACGGCAAGTATGTAGCCCTAAAGTTGCTTTCATCTTATCCACATGTGGCGGCTAGGGCAGTCAGAGTGGGAGGGTATACTTAAGTGCGTAATCGTTCCCGGTCCCGTTTTATTAATTAGTTAGTAGTATTCAGTAATAATTCTATGTATAAAGGTTTTATCAAAGCATCTAAACGCGGTTTCACCCTCATCGAACTCTTGGTGGTCATCGCCATCATCGGTATCTTGGCTTCAATCGTGCTCGTGTCCCTTAACAGCGCCCG
>CAIJVL010000017.1 GCA_903824155.1 Candidatus Adlerbacteria bacterium | reverse complement strand
TTAATTGTTTGATATACTTTATGCATATGAAGGCAAATAAAATCAACCTATACCTTGCATGGCTTATCTTCGTGCTGTGGGCGCTCGGCCTAGTGGTGCTTCCCGCACTGTCTGGCTCTGCGCAAATGATAGAGCCGAATACGCTCGTTGGAGTGGCTGCAAGCTTGTACCTCTTGCTCCAGGCGGGCATTTTTATCTTTGCGCTGTACCTTTCGGTCCTGCATGTCCTTCGCGCCCCCCGCAAGAAGACCGCGGGATTTTACGGTCAGCTCCTGCTGTATGCCTTCGTGCTGGTGACGCTGGCTGTTTCTTTTTGCTTCATCCTGTCCACCTGGCTTTTTTGACGCATTGGCGTATGCACATAAAGATACATTCTCAAAAGTCTGCGATTCTCCGGCGGGGCTTCACTCTCATAGAGCTCCTCGTGGTTATCGCCATCATCGGCATTTTGGCGTCCATTGTCATGGCATCGGTCGCCGGTGCGCGTGACAAGGCGCGTATGGCGGCAGGGTTAGCTTTTGAAAATCAATTAAAAAACGCCGCAGGGAGCGTCGATGGCGGCATTTGGAGGTTGGATGATGGTTCAGGAGCAATCGCCTCGGATTCGTTAGGCAGCAATCCAGGCACAATTGCCGGGGGGTACGCGTGGGTGACTGATACGCCAACAGGCAAAGGCTATGCGCTGCAGTTTGACGGAGTATCAGGATCAAATGTAATCATAAACCCCAATGGCACACTGCAGGCTATTACCAATGGTCCGCCGGGGTTTACGGTTGCGGGGTGGTATAAAGCATCAGGTCTGCCAAGCGCAGGAACCGACGGTTACATAGTATTCCGGGTAGGCTTCCATGAAGGGTTGGCCATGAGTGCAACTACCGGCCATTTTTTTGGAGTTCTGTGGTTTAACGACAACACGGTTCTTGTAGTTGATAGTAATGTAAACATAAACGACGCCAAATGGCATCATCTTGCCATGTCAGTAAACGACACCAGCAAGTTGCTCACGCTTTATCTAGATGGAAAGGCGGTGGGGTCCTCAACATACACCAAAGGATTGAAGGTGTATGGAAACGCTGCGTATGTTGTGGGCGGATGGGGCACATACATGGTACAAGGAATTATAAGCGACGCCATGTTTTTTGGGCAGCCGATTAATTAGTTTGTGGATAACAAGCTTGCGGGGTGCTAGATAACCTGCTTTAGTAAGAGCAACAGGGCCCACTTTGGGCCCTTGTTCTTTTTATCCTTGTTTTTATAATCTCGCTTTAATTTAATACATTTAATTCCATTATGCGTCTTTCCACTAAAATCGCTCTTGTTATTATGCTTGTAGGCGGGTTGACGCCCGCGCTCGCTTTTGCCGACACGTCAGTGAGCCTAAGCGCCAGTGCCACAAACACCTCCTCCACTTTTTATAAATATCTCTATTCATTCCCGGTCCCTGCGGGAACGAATCTCGCAGGCTTCTCCGGTTCCGCTTCCATAACCTCCGGTTCTAAATATTTCTCCGAGGCGCTCATCTCGGTGCACTATATGCCGGCCGGATCGGCATGCCCGTCCAATGGAGAGGTCTACAGCTCTTACACCGATATTTATGCCAAATATCCCGGCCTGGCCTCGGTGGCGGACTTCATTCTCAAGCAGCCGGTAAGCGGCACGGTAAGCACGCCGACCCAATTTACCTTTCCTGTGCCTCTGCCGGCCACCAACTGCATCGTGGTAATCCTCGACGGCTCAATACTCACCTACGGAGGCTCTTTCACTATGGCCAGCAACATGGTGGCAAACTTCACCACTGGCACGCCGCCCTCGCCTGCGCCGCAAGTGCTGGGTCTCGACGACGAGTTCTGTTTCGATCTGGGCTGGGGTTGCCAGTTGTATGATCCTAACGTCTCATCGACCGATGCATTCATGCGCGTATCTCCGGTTACCAGCACCTCCACATTGCTTGCGCTCTACGGAAATTTGAGCGATAGCGCATTCAGCAATACTGCGCCCTATACGCCCCCTCCCACTGGCGCGTGGAGCATGCAGAACGACTACTATATCTATCATAATTGCGGACTCCCTGCGGGCGTTTCAGGCCCGGCCAATTATTATGCATCCATACCTGCTAATGCGATCAACCTCTACTCGCTCGCAATGCAGGGCACCGGCATGACTGTGCTTCAGCAGCCGGTGTTCAAAGCATTCTCCAACACGGTTCTTGTGCCTGGCGATTGTCTGATACATCTTGTGAAAACAAACGCCAACGGAGGCATTGATGCCGAGGATCAGGTCTTTGTGCAGGTGCAGGCAACCAGCACTGGCAAAACGCTGCCTCCACCCGCGCCGACCGCTACGCTTTCTGCCAATCCAACATCAATCACGAGCGGTTCCTCCTCGACCCTCTCATGGTCTTCAACCAACGCCGCGAGTTGCACGGGTACCGGCTTTACCGCAAGCGGCATTTCGGGGAGCGTCTCGGTGACTCCCTCGACCACGACCCCATACTCCGTAACTTGCATGGGTACCAGCGGCTCAGCAATCGCGAACGCAACTGTGAATGTTACTCCAGTCGTTAACACCACGCCGCCGGTGCTCTCGGGCGCCGCACCCACCGGTACGCTCCCGGCGGGTACGACATCTGCAGTACTCAAGATCACTACCAATGAGAACGCGCTGTGCTCTTATGCAACGGTTGCCGGTCTTGCCTATGCGGCGATGACGCCATTTTCCGCCATAACCACTGGCGCGCTCGCGCATTCGGTCGCTCTCTCCAGCCTTCAGAACGGACAGAGCTATACGTATTACGTTAAATGCAAAGACGCCGCAGGCAACGTTTCGGCGGACACGGCGATATCCTTCTCAATTGCCGCGCCCGCGCCGACCGCTACGCTTTCTGCCAATCCAACATCAATCACGAGCGGTTCCTCCTCGACCCTCTCATGGTCTTCAACCAACGCCGCGAGTTGCACGGGTACCGGCTTTACCGCAAGCGGCACTGTCGGCTCCGCGACAGTCACCCCGGCGCAAACGACTACCTACGGTCTCACCTGCACCGGCGCGGGCGGCTCGGCGAGCGCCTCCGCAAGCGTCACCGTGCAGTCAGGCCCGCTGGCAGGTCTCCTAGGATATTGGCCGCTAGATACATCCACCACTAATTTCACGGCAAAGACCACAGCCGACACTTCTGGCAACGGCTATACGGGCAAGCTCGTAGGCATGACCAAAAAAGTCTCCTCTATCGTAGGTGTGGTTGGGCAAGCGCTGTTTTTTAACGGATCCAATACGTCGGTCACCTTCCCGAGCAATGTGAAATTCAACGGAGCCTTCACGTTCGTTGCATGGGTGCGCCGCGACGGCGGCCAGGGCGGCGACGCGCTCGAAATATTCAACAACAACCAATTCTTCATCCGCACGCGTCCGTCCTCCGAGGACCCGAACCAGCCGTTCGAAGCGTTCGTCACTCTTTCAAACGGAAGCGTCGAACCACGCGCTGAAAGCAACGTTTCCAGCACTCCGGGCACTTGGTTTCAAGTCGCGTCAACCTGGGATGGAACGACGCTTAAAATCTACGTAAACGGCGCTCTGAAGGGAAGCAGTACTCGCAGCGGAGCCCTCACCACTAAGAGCGTCACGCCGAAATTGGGCGATGGCGAAGGTCCGATTAGCGACGGTAATCGGTGGATAGGAGGCATTGATGACGTGCATATATATAGCCGCGCGCTCTCTGCTCCTGAAATACAGCAGCTCTACTCCTCCCCGGGCATGGCGAGCGCTGGCAATTCTACAAACAATCTTCTCGCGATCCTTGGCGAAGTGTTTATCTCCTGGGGTCTCTAAGTGGGTTCAGAGCTGCTACTCAAAATGCATCGCATTGGCCCGTGCAAAGAGCGCGTGCTGCAGGCTTGGGTGCTTGGCAAGCGTGTCGTCTTTTTTGACTATTGCGAGCGCTTCGGTACGCGCGGCTTCCACGAGCTTTAAATTTTTAAGCGCTTCCATGCCAATGTCCGAGATGCCCCATTGCTTGCTGCCGCCCAGTTGCCCGGCGCCGCGCTGCAAAAGGTCAGCCTCGGCCAGCTCAAACCCGTTTTTGGCAGTGGTTAACGCTTTAAGGCGCGCCACTGTCGGCTCGCCCTTACTTTCGGGCACGACAAAGCAGTACGCCTGATGGTTGGAGCGCACCACGCGTCCGCGCAGCTGATGTAGCTGAGATAATCCAAACCTTTCGGCCCCTTCGATAAAAATCATCGTAGCGTTGGGCACGTTGACGCCAACCTCGACCACCGAGGTTGCGACTAATATATCTATCTCGTGATTGACGAATTTTTCCATCGTTTCGTCTTTTTCTTTTGGCGTCATTTTGCTATGGAGTATCGCAATTTCGTACTCGGGGAAGATATCTTTTTTAAGGCGCTTCGCTTCTTCTTTAACCGATTTGGCCATTATTGCAAACGCTTTGTCGGGGTCGGGCTCGTCGATGCGCGGGCAAATAACGTACGCTTGGCGGCCTTCTTGCAATTGCTTGCGCATTTTGGCGTACGCTTTGGCGCGCTCTGCCGGTTTTACGATCTCGGTAATGATAGGCTTGCGACCCTCGGGCATCTGGTCGAGCAATGTTAAGTCGAGGTCGCCGTAAATGGTAAGCGCGAGCGTGCGGGGGATTGGGGTCGCGGTCATGCTAAGTAAATGCGGGATTCGTGCCTCCTTTTTAGCCAGTTGTTTGCGCTGATTAACGCCAAAGCGGTGCTGCTCGTCGATTATCACCAGCGCCAAATGCTTAAACTGCACCGACTTTTGTATTAATGCATGCGTACCTATTACGACCGGTATCTCGCCGTTGGCCACCCATTTTAAAAGTTGCGAGCGCGATATATTGGTCGCGCCACCTTGGTGCACCTTGGAGGGGAATTTGTAGCAGCCGCTGCCGGTGATAAGCCCAATGTTGATGGGATTGTTCTCGAAGAATTTTATAAATGACTCAAAATGCTGCTTGGCTAAAATTTCGGTCGGGGCCATATAGGCTACTTGCAGCGTACCGTAGTTTTGTCCCGCGGGGCGCGTTTTAACGACCGCAAACGCGGCCGTGGCGGCAACGGCCGTCTTGCCGCTGCCCACGTCGCCTTCCAAGAGACGCGACATAGGTTGACCGCTCTGCATGTCATTGAGTATTGCGTCGATGGCTTTTTCTTGCGCGACCGTAGGCTTAAACGGAAATTCGCCCACAAACTCATTAATCGCTTCTTTGGGCGGATGTATTGCAAAGCTCTGCTGTTTGGCCTGGAGTGCTCGCTCGACGCCGCGCGCAAGCTGGATAAAAAATACCTCCTCAAACGCAAAGCGCTTGCGCGCCGCTTCGGCGTCCTTTAACTTTTGCGGCGCATGCATCCACACAATCGAACTGGCAAGCGC
>CAIJVL010000016.1 GCA_903824155.1 Candidatus Adlerbacteria bacterium | reverse complement strand
TTGCTGGTGGCGTCGACATCGTTTGTGATTTCGTTAGTGGCATAATCTGCCGGAGCCTGCATTGCTGCCGTGTCGGCGCCGTAGAGATTGGCCGCCCCGCCCCAGCTGCTGCCCAAGGTGTAGGTGCCGCTGGTTGAGACGCCGCCGTTAAGGTTGGCCGTATCCCAAGTTGCAGTCATCGGGAAGAGATAGTTGCCCGGTACGCTCACTGCCTTGGCACCGTCGAGATATTTGAGGACATGCACTTGGAGTGTCGTCGGAGGCGGCGTTACGGTATTGCTGACCGTCACCATAACTGTCGGGCTCCACGCGCTGGTGTTGCCGTCCGCATCCTTAGCCTGCACTTGCAGGTAGTAGACGCCCGGAGCAGTACCCGGCGTTGGGATTGTCGGGCTAGTCAAACCCGCCTGAGAATAAACAGCCGACGTAAACGAGCCGTCCGGGTTGGTGGTTGAGGCATTCGAAACCGCATAGGTGTACGTAATGCCGCCGGCCGGGTCGGTTACGGCTGTCCAGTCAACCTCGGTCATAGCCGCGGTTGTGACCGTTGAGCCGTTGGCCGGCGTGGTGATAGCAGGCGTTGGGAGGCAGTATTTATTCCACACCACGACGTACTCGTCGCTCTGCAAGTTAGTGAAGCTTGGCGAAGCTGTGGTGGTCACGGCCGCTGCGGCAGCTGCGAGCGTGGTGCTCGTCGAGTAGCCCGAGAACGCGAATGGCTGGCCTGTAGTACAGTCTGCACCGACTACGCTGCCGCCGGTCACTTCGTTGGCCGCATAGTTCGCGCCCGGGTTTGAGTTGCTGAACGAAGCTTCGTACGGGCCGTCAGTGCCTCCCCAACCGGTGGGGCTCAAGGTAAACGGCGCATTTGTAGCCGATCCGAGATTGCTCGAAGTAAAGGACGTCTGCATCGGGAACGCCGCATTGTTGGCGTTTGTTGCCGTTGCAGGCTTGCCGTCAATATACTTGAAGATATGAACGGAAACAGTTGAAGGAGGAGGTGTCGGAATAGGACCTGATAGGAGCGACACGTTGTCAAACAAAAAGCCCTTTCCAAGGTCTGCCGGTGTTGCCGTGCCGCGAGCCTGGATGAGCATATCATCAACTATGCGAGGAGTTGGCTCTGCAGCAGCTTCGGTATCGTAGCGGTAATAATTCTCCCAGCTGGTGCCGGTATGCACGAGCACTCCGTCGATGTAGACATTAACGACATCGTTCGATGCGCCGTCTACAACGTCCATAGTTAATTTGACCGTGTGAGGCGTTGTGCGGCTGAGGCCGCTCGCTATTTGCGTTTCGACAAAGTTGGCCGGGTTCGAGGTGCCCTGCACATCATCGAAGAATACATTGATGCCGTTTGCGCCATCCTCAAACCGCAGATAGCTCATGCGTGATCCGTCGCCGCGATCGGGCGAAACGGAAATATGGAGCCCCGGCTGCTGTTCTGCCTGGGTCGACACAATGTCAAAACTCATTTCAAAATGAGCTTGTTTGGTGCCTGCCGAGTAAGGGCCTGCAGTCGCGCTTGTCTCGCCCACCGAGTTGGTAAGCGGTTTGCTAAACACCCAATCTCCGAACGAGCCGCTGGTTACGGCGTCGGAAATTCTAAAGCTTTGGGCCCCAAAACTTGCCGGCGCTCCGGCATTGACCACGACCGCCTGATCGTAAGCCGGGTTTACCGCATTGCTCCATCCCTGCTGGCCGCTGATAGAACCAGCTACATATGGCGGGTTTTCAAAATTAATAGGACCGACCGTGTCTGCTAATGCTAACGTTGGTAGAACGAGAAACGCCGCAGTCACTAAAACTGAAGCATACACGCTTGTATATTTTTTCATAAAATACCTTTAAATGCCCTATTAATAAAAACGTTACTAGTAATCTTGCTTCCAGATTACTTTATGCATCTGAACGGTTAGTGAAGAAAGAGGTTAACTATGGTGGATAGCTGACAAGGAAACAAAAATAAATAAATCGCTATTTTTTAAAAAAGAAAAGCGCCGCGTGACTAGTCACGCGGCGCTATATTTGTTGAACGAAACAGTTTAGAGAGTCGATGCGTTCAGAAGCTTGGGACCACGCCGGGTTGGTGCGACCGATTTGGCCGGCTGTTCCGTGGGAGCCGCTTGCAGCTTGTCAGCAGCAACAGCAGAGCCGGGCTTGGCAGAGCCATAACGACTGAGGACGCATTGCCCTTGAACCACGATCTGGCCAAGGCCACATTGGAGTACGTGGTGGCGCTCCCGCACGACCGTCTTTTCGACGTTTTCGGTCGAGTTGACGACCACGACCGGTGCAAAAACAGTCACGCTCGAGTTGCCGCTGTTGTTGCCGCCGGTACCAAGGCCAGGTGCGTTGACGGTAGCCGAGTTGCTGCCATTGACCGACCCCTTCACCGATCCCGTGACAGAGCCGTTGGTGTTGGGCCCATTGGTCGCACTGCCGCCAGTGGCAGTAGTGTTACCCACCGAACCGCCGTTGGCAGTGGTATTGCCGACTGAACCGCCCGTAGCGTTACCACCGTTGGCAGTCGAGTTCGACTTGGAATTGCCTCCCGTAGCATTGCCGCCAGCGCCGCCATACCCGTTGCCACCGGCACCGCCGTTGGCTGTGCTGCCATACGACGTCGCCGTCGGATTAGCCGTCACGCTTGTCGTTTGGGTCGGATTCGATGTCGCGGTACCCGTTCCGGTACCGGCGCCACTTGCACCCGGCGAGTGGTCTCCATTGTGACCGCCGCCATGCACATACTGCTTGGGCGGAGGAGTGGTGGTTGGTGGCGGCGTATAACCGGGTGAATGCCCGCTCATGCCGCCGGTATTGTAGACGTGATGGCCGCCGGTCTGGCTGCCGGGCGAGCCGGACTGACCACCGCCGGACCAATGACTTCCCGGACTGCCGCCGGACATATGAGCGCCGGGCGACCCGCCATGGAACTGCATACCTGCGCCTCCATGGCCGCCACCCATCGCTCCGCTACCGCCTGCCAAAGCAGGAGCAGCAGCCAATGCCGCGAGTGCGGCACCAAACATCAACTTCTTGATCATCAAACTTCTCCTTGGTTGTGGAAAGAATAGCCCGCGGCATAATACCAGCGATCGACAAAAAAACAAGGGCGGCACCGTAGTGCCGCCCTGTAACTTTTGTATTTTAACCACCCGAGGATGCTTCCCAGGGGCCATCATGGTACGGCTTGCTGGGCTTCCATAACCATCCACTGGAGGCAGAGCTCCCTTTGGACAAAGTGGAGAGGTTGGACAGCGCCGCGTTGCCTGCCGGCGCAAGCTGGCCGATTAAGCTAACAACGGGGATAGGTACGAGAGACAAACCTTGTATCATCGCAACAGCGCGATCACGACCGGTCTCGGCCTCTTTAGCCCGCTGCAAAAAGCCAACGATGCTGCAGCCGACAAGGCTGTGCATAAAGTTGTTGCCGGCAATCTCGGGGTGCAAGTCCCAACGCTCCTTAACGGAGTAATCGTGAGCAAGCATGCCTTGGACTGCAAACGTGCATCCCAGCCAAGAGCCAGCCATTGCTCCCACCGGGCCGCCAATAGCACCGATAGCACCTCCTCCCATTTGTGCGCCGTAGACTACGCTTTGGCGAGCCAATTGGTCGGCGATTTGCGCGCCGGCCGAGGGGCTTGGCGAGTTAGATGCGCCTGCGGTAGCCGTTTTGGAAGCGGCTCCGTTTTTACTTGCCACTGACTTCCCTTTTTGGTGAGCCCTTTTAGGCGCAGTTACGGTTATTGCCGGCAGCTGCGGTTGCCACGCTTTGGCATCTTTGGGCTTGTCGTAAGTATCATGGCACTCAAGCTTGCCATCTTTGCAAGGGACCCAAAAATAGTCGCGCGGCTTGGGCACTTCGCGGCATGCGCTGCCAAACTCCATACCCTCGACGTTTTCGTTGCAGCCTTGCACCGGATGGTAGGCGGCCACCACAATAGTCGGTTCGGTTGTAGGCATAGCTTGCATCGTAAAGCCGGTTGCAAGCTGCAAACAAAGTGCGGTCGCGCACACGATTGGCATTGGTCACCTCCTGTGAAGTAGTGTGAAGATCAATTACGCTGGCCGGAGCATACAACAACTCATACCCTCAGGCAAGAACAAAATGGCAAGGTCGGACCTTGCCATTTTGACTACTGATGATCGCTTACGGGAGCTGCGGAAACGGCTGGTTGAGACTTGCACAGGCAAGAGTGTTTATCTCGTGCTGCGTGGTTTTGTACACGTAGCCGGTTGGCGTGTGTCCGTCGTGGCCATAGGCTGCCCATGGGCTAAGCACGTCATTTTGATATTTGATTTGGAATGCATTTACGCCGGCGGTTGTTTGCGAGCCAAAAAAGCCGGTAACAGGAACGTTAAGACCAAGCTGGGTGTTAAGGAAGGTCTGCAATTTTACCACTTCGCTTTTGTCATTGTGCTTGCCTGCGCGCATAAAGGTAGTGAGGAGCGGCGTGTTGCAGGTAGTACCCGAAGTGTCTTCGGTCGAAGTGCCCAAAACCAATCCGCCGCCAGTATTGGTGTTTACAAATCCAATACCGAACGGGCCGCCAAAAACTACGCCTCCGCCGCCGCCCGAGCCGCCCGAGCCGCCTGAACCGCCTGAACCGCCATTGGTGTTAGATGTAACGGTTGGAGCAGGGTTGTCGACGCAAACATTATTGGTCAGAGTCTGCGTGTCGGTGCAAACAGGCACAACCAGTGCCGGCGGCACAAAAGTGTTAGTTATCGTGCAGGTGCTGGTAGCATTTGCACCAACCACTACGCCAGCGCAGTTGTTGTACGAAGCGGTGTAGGTCGAGGTAGCGGTCTCGGCAATGTTGTAGGTGCCGGTTGCCATTGCAAAGTAATCATTTTCGCCGCTTGTGTTAAAAGTGGTCGAAGCAATGCCGTCAAAAGAAAAGCTAAACAGGTCGGGCGTAGCCGTGCCGCCCACCACTACCTTTTTAACTACCAAACCTCCCACCTCCGGCACGTACGGAGGCGTCGGCGGCGCCAACTGCACATTGGCAATGTCTATCGTTACGTCGGAGTGGTCGGTATCAAGCGCTACATGCGTGTCGCTGGTTGTTTGGTCCCAGCCGTCCTGCTCCATCTCTTCGACAAAGTAATTGCCTGCGTCCAGATTTCCAAAGTAATAGTTGCCGCCGGCGTCGGTGTAGTCGCTCGCAACTACGTCGTTGTTATAACCATCCTGTGCATCGCCCATGTGGAGCTTAACTTTCCAATCCTCTAAATACGGCTCGCCACTGTCGTGCACACCGTTGTTGTTAAGGTCATTAAACACCCTGCCGCTAATGACTCCCGAAAAGGCCGGCGCAGAATCTTGCGTGTTACCATCCGCACTTGCAATCGGCGTAACTACTGCCGAAAATGAACCTGCAACCATGGCGATTGCTGCGATAAGTGCTGCGGCCTTGCGTGCGGTAGTCATATATATAAGGAATGAGCTAAAATGGTTGTTAATGGCTTTGTGCCAAAAACATACCACCATCCGCTAGCGAGTCAAACAATAAGCGCTGCTGCCAGGCACCGCCGCTTCGGCATGGTTGGGCGCGCACACGGTGTAGCGGCCCAAAGCGTCGGCCGAAACGGTATAGCCGGTGTTGGCTGCAGTACCGTTCGAGGGGTCGGTCGGGATTTGAGTTGGAATATACGTGGGCACGAGACAGGAGGCAAGGTCGACGCCCGCGATGCCGATGGTCGAAGTTGCCGGGGCAGTTGCAATAGTGACGCTGTTGCAGCTAAAGACGCCTTTGTAATCGGCAATGTTCTGCCCTATTGCGTTTAATATGGTACTAACATCGCTCTCGCGCTGGGTGTTGCGGGCCTGCGCAAACTGCTTGGCCGGGTTAATGGCTACGATGACAACGGACGCTAAAATGGCAATGATACCTATAACTATTAAAATCTCGATGAGCGTAAAGCCGCGAACCTTCTCACGATTAAATGTTTTCATGGGCGGCACTCTACCACCCCCGTTTTAATATGCAACAACATTTACAATTGGGGGATTTTATTGGGTTATTTAACTTCAAGGTTCGACCTTGAAGTGCTTTGATGTATACTCCCCGCCATGAGTAGAAATGTAACTTTTGCCCCTGGCGAGTATTACCATATTTATAACCGCGGTACTGAAAAGCGCTCTATTTTTAAAACTAGGGCTGATTATGACCGTTTCCTTTCCCTTTTGTATGCTGCAAACGGCAACAAAGCCGTACACCTTCAACTTCAAGGTCGAACCTTGAAGGAACTTGCGGGAACCGACCGAGGAGAGACACTGGTTGATCTGTGCGCCTATTGCCTCATGCCCAATCATTTTCATTTGCTCATCCGTGAAAAGGCTCCCGGAGGGATGAGTAAATTCATGCAGAAATTAATAACTGGCTACACGATGTATTTTAATAAACGGCACGATCGCACAGGATCTCTCTTTCAGGGAAAGTTTAAGGCAACACATGCCAGTGAAGATACATACCTAAAGTATCTAATGGCATATATACACCTTAATCCTATCAAGTTAATCGAACCAGGTTGGAAAGAAAACGGAATCAAGAACATGAAGAGGGCAAAGAAGTATCTTTATCAATACACCGGCTCCAGTTTCCCAGAATATGCCGGAAATACCCGAGTGGAATCTGCTATTATCAACCGCGAGGCTCTCCCAGACTACTTTTCAACTTCTAAAGAATTTATTGCAGAATTAGGTGAGTGGCTTAACTTCAAGGTCGAACCTTGAAGTTGGACTTTAGTACGCTGCCTGTATGACAACCGGGATAGTCGCCTGTTGCGGCGTGCCTGTAGAGGGGTCTTGTATGACTGCAATCATGGTAAGCGTTGCAAAAGCTGAGTGATAATTGGCGGAAGTTTGGATCTCTACTTCTTTTTGCGTTGCGGTCGAATTGAGTGTAGTGATTGACTCTATATAACAGCGCTCTGTGCCGAGCGTCAGCAGTTGATGGCCAGCAGCGTAAGAATAGTTTTGTGCCAGCTGCAAAAGCGCCTCGTTAGCACAACTGCGCGCCAGAGCTTGCGCTTGTCGGTACGACTCTTGGTCAAGCCCGTTAAAGCGCGAGAAAAACGCAAGGGTCGAACCGCTGAGCGCAAGGCCCAGCAATATAATTGAAACTATAATGACCGACATGAGCGCGATGAATCCTTTCATAACGTTGTAGTTGCGGAAAAATCTTCGCTCACCACCCTGCCCTGCCGCGTGTGAGTCGTAAGCGTAAAATAAACGCCGATAGTTTCTATGGTCGCGCCTAAGTTGGATGAGCTGGCAGCGTACACGCCGTTATTGCTCACCACAATCGAAGGATCAACCAAGCCCTGTAAATAAATGGTGTCAGGTACCATTTCCTCATACGCAACCTTATCTAGCATAAAATTTCCCTCTTCTTGCAGTCGTGCACGCGTAGTATCGCGACCGGCGCCTTCGAATAAAAGCGTCGTGGCGGCCAACGCCCCGCCAATGACAATACTAAAGAGCGCCAGATATACTATGGTTTCGATAAGAGTGAAGCCGCGTGTATAGGTAAAGCAGGACATATTATGGATAGATAACTGACAAGTATCCTTTGTTTGAGAGGTCATTTGAAGCAGCATAGAGAGTATTGCCCTCGCAATCCATGGCTGCCCCCGAAGATGCGCCGGGAAGCGCGAGCGAGGCGAGAGGGGTTGAGGTTGAAACCGCAGGATTAAAAATATTCAAAGAACCCGGCGTGCCCGAAGTGCCACTGAGCAGGAAGAGCAGTTGGCCGCGCGCCAAAAGCGCGTTTATAGATGAACTTAGTTTGATGCCCAGCGGCTGCGGCGTATTGGGATTTAGCGCTACAAGATTTGCCGGATCATCATCGTGCAGCACATACGCATCGTTACTGCCGGCAGTCGTGTTGACGGTGCGGCCTATATATAAGGTACTGCCCGCTCTGTACAAACTTTTACCGTTACCCTGCTTGTCGGGCGCTTTATAACCGCTTATGCGCACAGGGTTCGATTTGTCGGTCAGCGAAAGCACGGTTACCTGCTCTGGCAGAGTTGCAGAGCTGTCGGTTGGATGCGCAATATAGGCAATGTTGTCAGCTACGTATATGGCATTTACCACGTAGCCGACTTTGTAGCCGCCCACCCACGCGGGAGAGTGAGGATTGTGTACGTCGATAATATTAAACTCCGGGCCAGTCGTCGTTTTAGTCAGCCCCAAATAAATGTACCCGTCTTTATAAAAAATACTGCTGCCGACGGCACCACTGGAGCCGCTACCGGTTACATGCGCGCTTGCAGTGGTCGTCGGCAGCAGATAATTGCTAATCAACACAGGCGCAGCGGGATTAGTAACATCAAAAATCTGCAATTGCGCGCAATTGCCCCCGTTGGGATCAGCCGGCTTTGGCGTACACGTGGCAAAGTTGGCATTGTATGCATTGGCAACGTACGCAAAGTTGCCTGGGTTATTATTTTGACTGCTTGTCGCGACAACCACCGCGGCGCCTCCGCTTCCGATACTTGGGCCCGTAGTGTCGAGCGAGCCGAGCAGCTGTGGGCTAGGCCCCGCCGTGGTATCAAATATAAAAAAGTTCTTTTTAGTTGCGCCGCTAACGGTTGCCGTAACATACAACCTTCCTTTATACGCATCAACACCGCCAAGCGAATATATGCCGCTGCTGTCTCCTACTAACTGGGCAAAGTTAGTCTGGACATTTTGGACTGTCGGATGAGACCAATCGCCCGATATAGAGCACGTGTTGGTACTGGCTGCATTTTCGTAATCGGCCACGTAGTCTACCAGCGATACTTTGCCGGTACGCGCATGTTCTTCCTGCCACGTGACAGACGTGGTGACTTTGCGTGTTGCGTAGTCGGGCTGGAGCTCGACAGTTATCGCTGCTGCATACGTAGTAGAACCAATCGTATAGAGGCTGCTGCTTGCAGAGAGTAAATTAAAATCTTTTTGCGACAGGACCTCTTCCTCTTCTTGTATCAATGAGGCAAGTGAAAGGGCTTTCGCGTGCGCGGATGCATCCGACACAAAAGTTTGGCTTCCAAAAATAACGAGCATGATGGCGCCGAGCATAAGGCTCATGACCGTCATCGCAATAAGCATCTCGACGGTCGAAAAACCCTTATTTGTAGCCGTTATTTTCATGTTTACCGATTCCATATAATTTGGCCGCCGGTTCCAACGGTAAGTATGGCGGTAGTACTTCCGCTATCAAAAATAATTATAGTGCCGGTTGCCTGCACGTTGCCGGAGAGTGGCGCAAACAAAATATCGCCGCCGGCAAAACCGGTCGCTGCACTCTGCGCTGGCATACTTTCGTTTGTCGACTTGCTCGCATCAAATGAAGAGCCTTGGAAAATAATTAGGGCGTGCGGAGCTACATGCACACCATGTGCAAGCGCGCCAACGCAGGCACTCCCTTCGCATATGCCGTGCATGCTCTGGCTGCGCGCCTTTTGGAGCGTTGCGATCGCCAGATCCTCATCATCTTTGACCGTAAAACCGCTATGGGTGCGCAGTCCAGACGAAAGTATCAGACCTGCAATTAGTGCAAATAATCCTAGCACTATGAGAACTTCAATAAGCGTAAAACCATGGGTACGAGTCCCGCGCCTATGCATGCAATCCTTCCGTAATGCCATAGAGCGGCGTAATAATCGAAATAGCGATAAAGCCGACCAGCAGGCCCATGACGATCATGAGCACGGGTTCTACGAGCGTTGTCAGACGCTTGGTAAATTCGGACACTTCCGCATCGCAGCCTTCGGCAATATACAGCAGCGTTTCGCTTAAAGAGCCGCTGCGCTCGCCAACTGCCACCAAATGCCGCATCGTGGGAAGAAAGTATGCAGCGCGCCTTTCCAAATAGTCAGACACTTTGTCGCCGCGCTCGATTGCCCGAGCAAGTCCAAACAACTCGCGCCGGTACAAAAGATTATGTGTGGTCTCGGCGGTAATACCTACTGCGACGGAGAGTGCGATGCCGCTTTTTAACAAAAGTCCGAGCGTGCGGGAGATATGCGATGCGTTGTAGGTTTTAATCACCTCTCCTATGACCGGCATTCGCAGCAACAAGCGATCACACAAGATGCGGAGGCGTCTGCTTTTGCGCACAACTATCGTACCGGCAATACCGGCGGCAATGAGTACGCCGAGGAACTGAACGCCATCGTGCGTTAAAAAAGAGCTCGCTGCCATTACCATGCGGGTCGAGAGCGGCAAGACCACATGCATACTGGTGAATATCGGCGTGATTTTAGGAAACAAGAAAAGCAGTAAAAATGCCGTTATACCAAAGGTTGCAACGGTTATAAGCGCGGGATATATAGAGGCTCCTATAAGCAGGCGCCTCAGTTCCTGCCTTTTGCGCAATTCATCGGAAAGGTACGTAAGTGCAGAGGAAAGAGTCCCGCTTTGCTCGCCTATTTTTACTATTGATAGTGAAAAAGCACTGAACGTGTTGGATTGTTTTGCAAGGCTGCGCGAGAGCGACTGCCCCTCGTTTACGTCGGCCAGCAACGCGCTAAACAACATGGCTTGTGACCTGTTCGCGGCCTGTTCCCCTAGTATCCGCAGCGCTTCAATCAGCGGCACGCCCGCCGCAATAAGAAACGCAAGCCTCTTAAATATGAAACATTGCTCCGCAACGGAAAGCTTCGTGCCAAACATACATCTATTCGTGCGTCACGCGCAGCACCTCTTCGAGCGTTGTTTTGCCGGCACGCACCTTCGCAAGGCCGTCTTCGCGCATTGTCGTCATGCCCGCTTGTATGGCGATCGCTTCCAGCTCCTGCGCCGATGCGCGCCTGAGTATTGCATCATGCACTTCTTGGTCGGCTACGAGCACTTCGTTAATGGTAAGCCGGCCTGCATAGCCGCTGCCGCTGCAGGCGTCGCAGCCCGCTCCTTTATATAAGGTATTCCCCTCCTCTTGGTAAGCTTTTTTGCATGCATTGCAAATACTGCGGACCAAGCGCTGACCAATGGCTGCCGTTACGGTCGAGGCTACCAAGTATGGGTCGATTCCCATATCTAAAAGTCGCGGCAGCGTGGTAGCTGCGTTACTGGTGTGCACGCTCGAGAGGAGCAAGTGCCCGGTCAGAGCCGTGTTAACCGCAATGCTTGCCGTTTCCTTGTCGCGTATCTCGCCCACCATGATGATGTCCGGGTCCTGCCGTAAAATAGAGCGCAGGCCATTGGCAAACGTAAGGCCCGTGCGGGCCTGCACCGGTATCTGTTCGATATTGTCGATAGCATACTCTATAGGGTCTTCGATAGTAACGATCGAAACTTCCGGCCGATTAAGCATATTCAGTATCGTGTAGAGCGTTGTTGTCTTGCCGCTGCCGGTAGGGCCGGTGGCGAGCAACATGCCGCTTTGCCTTTTAAGCGCCGTGCGGATTTTTGCCTGGTCTCCTTTGCTAAAGCCCAAACTGGCCAGCGACTTATGTTCTTGATGCTGGGTTAAGAGGCGCAGCACGGCATTTTCCCCATGGTACGTCGGCACAATGGACACGCGCAGATCAACTACCTTGCTTCCGTCGGGCAATTGATAGCTAAAGCGCCCGTCCTGGCTGGCAGCATGCTCGTCGGTGCGCAAACCGGCAAGCACTTTTATGCGCGCTATCACCTCTTCGTGTA
>CAIJVL010000015.1 GCA_903824155.1 Candidatus Adlerbacteria bacterium | reverse complement strand
TCGGCCTGATTGAGCACGCTAAAGTCGGCCAGCGTCGGGTCGCTAATAGTGTGCCGCGTCAAAAGCAGGGTAGTGATATCGTTTTGCACCTGCGTCATCGCTTGTGCGTTGGCTGCCTGCACATCTATGGTGGATACGTAATTGTTGCCCGAGAGAAAGCGTTGGGCGGTCTCCGTCGGTATGTAAATCATGTTGTCTTGGCTGCCAAAGCCCGAACCTCCTTTGGCGACGGTAATGCCGACGACCGTAAAGTCTATATTATTGATACGGATGGTTTGGCCTAGTACGCCCGCGGGCAGGCCGTCGCTCTGCGTAGCATCGGTGCCAAAGAGGTCGGTCACCACGGTGGGGCCCAGCACGGCAACTTTGTTAAGCGATACGCCTTGCTGGTTGGTGATGAACGAGCCTTGGTCAATAGTTACGTTGCGGATCGAAGGGTATGTTTCATCGACGCCGTCGACGGTTACGCGCGTGTTGTTGCTGTTGGCCACCACTTGATAGCTGCCGGACACTTCGTTGGAGACCGCCAGCACATTGCTAACGCCCGTCGCGATCGCCTGAGAGTCGGCCAAGGTGAGGGTTTTGGCGGTGCCGCGGCCGGCCGAGACGCCGGCCCCGATGTTGCGCGTGGCGCCCGGCATCACCTCAAGCAGGTTGGAGCCGAGCGCCTGCACGCTCGAAGAGATGGACGCCGATGCTCCCTGGCCGACCGATACCAGCGCAATAACCGACGAGATGCCGATAACAATGCCCAAAATCGTCAGCGAAGAGCGCGCCTTGTTAGCCGAAAGGGCGGCATAAGTTTCTTCAAAGGTGTCTTTTAAGGTCATATAGGTTAGGAGGTTTGCGCATCTTTGTGGATATGTGCGACCTTTTGCTGGTGGTTCTTTTTGTCGGATACGATGACGCCGTCGCGCAACAGAATGATCCTTTGCGCATGTTCGGCAACGTCGGGCTCGTGGGTGATCAAAATAATAGTGCTGCCGAATTCTTTGTTTAATTTTTGAAAGGTGCCCAGCACTATCTCGCCGGTCTTGGTGTCCAAGTTGCCGGTCGGCTCGTCGGCCAAAATGAGCGACGGATTGTTGACGAGCGCGCGGGCGATAGCCACGCGCTGTATCTGCCCGCCGGAAAGCTCGTTGCTCTTGTGCATAAAGTGCGTTTCGACCATGCCGGCCGAAAGGAGCGATGCCTTTGCGCGCTTTTCACGCTCCTCTTCGCTGACGCCGGCGTAAATTAAGGGCAGCATGACGTTGCGTAGCACCGTGGTACGGGGCAGCAGGTTAAATGACTGAAAGACAAAGCCTATTTTGTCCTTGCGTATTTCGGCCAACTGCTCGTCGTCCATCTTCGATACGTCTTTGCCGTCGAGCTTGTACGTGCCCGAAGTTGGCGTGTCGAGACAGCCCAATATGTGCATCATGGTCGATTTGCCGGAGCCGCTCGGACCCATGATGGCTACGAACTCGCCGTCTTTGATGTCGAACGAAACTCCCTTAAGCGCCTGAAAGGCCATGTCGCCGGTACCGTATGTTTTCGTTATATTCGTAACTTCTATCATGAAGGTTTAGAGGCGTATCGTGCTGCCGCCTGCCGCACCGCCTCCGCCAAATCCACCTGCCGCGCCTCCGGTAGTGCGGCTGGTTGCGGTTGCTGCCGCAGTCTTGGTGGTTGCAGTGCCGATAACCGCACGTACGACTATTTGCTCTCCGGGAGTCAAGCCCGACAGTATTTGCGTGTTGGTATTGTCCGAAATGCCGAGCGTAACCGGAACGCTCATGGGCGGCGTGGCCGAGGTTACGCCCTGGCTTCCCGAGGCGGCAACCGTGCTGGATGCGATAGGCGGCGTAAATGCCAAGATGTAGCTGGTGCCGTTGGTTGTTTTTACCGCGCTCGACGGCACGGTAAGCGCATTTTGCGCAAGCGCAGTCTGAATGTTTGCATTGACCGACATGCCGCTCTTTACGCGCGCGTCCTGCGTGTCGAGAGAAATTTGCAGGTTATAGGTCACGACGCCTTGCGATACCGTGCCGGCCGGATCTATCTCTGCAACCGTGCCGGTCATCGTAAGGTTCGGGATCGCGTCGAACGTAAGCGTCGCTTTTTGGCCGAGGTTTATCTTTGCCGCATCCACTTCGTTAACGCTTAGCTGGGCGATGCTGTTGTTGGAAATGATCGACGCGACTGCCGCCGAGCCGGCATTGCCGCCGACTTGTATGTCTACCGCCGAAATGGTCCCGTTAAACGGTGCCACAACGGTGTAATAGCTGAGGTTGGTCGCGTCGGTTGCGATGGTCTGCTTTTCTTTTTCGATATTGTTCGCCTCTATCTGGAGGCTTATCGGGTTGGCGCCGTTGGTATTGCCGACCTGGTCGAGCTGTACGTTCTGCTGGTCCGTTGTAACGGTCTGTGCATCGTTGGTGAGGGTCTTTTTTTCGGCCAAAAGGTTATTTAGATCGCTGTTGACGGTGCTTAGGTAGCTGCGCGCGTTGGTTTGCAGCGTAGTAAAGGCGCTTGGCAGCTTTTGATTGTTGGCGGTAGCCAAGCTCTGCACCTCGGAGAGGAAGTTGAGAGTGCTTTGCGCCGCCTGCGCGAGCGCGGTGGTAGAGTCTATTGACTGCTGGAGAACGGCGGTGATGTCCGCATTGGAAGAGCTGCGCGAAGTACCTTTGTAAGCGAGAACCGCCGGATCGTACAGCACGCGGGCGCTCGCATAGTCGGCCTTAGCGCTGGTCTGAAAGGACTGCACTTGCTGGACCTGGCTGGTGCTGGTAAACAGGTTGCCCAAGGCATCGATATTTTGCTGGCTGCCGTTGGTGGAAAAGTCGTAACCGTACAGGGCTTCGTTAAGTCCCGTGGAAACTGTCGGCTCGTCAAGGTAGGTGGTCGCTAAAACGTCATACGCATTTGAATATTCGTCCGCCAGGCTTTGCTGTGCGTTAGTAAGCGCAGTCTGGTCATTTTGGAAGCTTATGGGCGCCGTGGCCGCGTCTTTTTGGTACTGCAATTCATCTGCGGCAAGCGTCGCCTTATCGTTGTTGTACTGCTGGAGAGCGGTGGTGTCATCGATGCTCATCAAAGCCTGGCCCGTATGCACGGCTTGTCCGACCTTAACGTAAACTTTGGTTATACTGCCACTTACTTTTGGTTGTATGTTGACCGTGTTAAAGGCCGCTATCTGGCCGCTTTCGGACACGCTCGAGACGATAGTGTTGGTAGAAACGGTGCCGAGTATGTAGCTTGTTGCGCTGCTTGGCGCGGTTACCAACGAGTATGCGTACCAGCCGCCGCCCACGATAGCCACGAGCGCTAAGGAGCTGATTATTTTATGCGCCAATGCATACGCCTTTAGGTTGCTAAAATAGGTAAAAATATTTTTCATATAAAATTATTAATGGAGTATGTGGATGATGCGCGCGTCCAAGTAGCCGTCATCGGTATCATCGGGGTCGCCTATCACGATGACTACCTCTCCGCTCTGGAGCGCACTTGCATCATTGGTTTGGCCGCCAGTCACCGTGGTGCTCGTGCCGGCATAAATGGTCTGGTTTAGGCCGTCGCGGCTCTCGAGCGTAAAGGTAGGCAGCGTAACCGTTGCAATAGTGCCGACGGCGCCGTGGCCGTTTTCTACAAAGCCCTGGCGCGGCATGATGCCGCCCAGCATGCCTTGCGAGGTCTTGCCGTTAGTAAGTACCATGCGCCCGCGCAACGGCTGCTGCTGGCCGACCACGACGCCCGCATGGAAAATAAGCAGCGCGGCGAGTATCGCTACGGCGCCCCACAAGACCCACTTGGTGTTTTTGGTAAAAAAATAATCTTCGATCATACGTTATATGGCGTATTTAAATCCGGAACGTACGTTTTTAATAAGGCGGGCAAGCGACCATACCAATGCGACAATGGTCGGCAAAAGCAATAGGAGTGCGAGCGAGGGGAGGGACTCGATAAGCGAAAGTCCG
>CAIJVL010000014.1 GCA_903824155.1 Candidatus Adlerbacteria bacterium | reverse complement strand
CAAGGTCCGACCTTGCCATTTTCTTCAGCGTAATTTTAGTTAGTACAGTGTTATAATTGGTATATGCAAATCACCAAACTCGGGCATTGCTGCCTTGTGCTGGATATAGGCAACGTAAAAATTATTACCGATCCGGGCTCTTTTACCGACGCACAAAATACCCTTACAGGTATTAGTATTTTGCTCATTACGCACGAGCACACAGACCATTATCATGTTGAGTCGGTAACGGCTATTGTAAAGAATAATCCTGATATAGACGTTGTGTGCAACAAATCGGTTGCGGCTTTGATAGTAAAAGAAAATATCCCCTGCAAAGTGAGCGTGGTGGGCGACGGCGAGTCGGTCACTTTACACGGCGTCTTGATTGAAGGCTTTGGGGTAGAGCATGCCAAAGTGTACGGCGACATGCCCAATGTCGAAAATACCGGTTACATGGTGGCAGGCAAATTTTATTTCCCCGGAGACAACTTTCAAGCGCCCGGCAAAGCCGTAGAGGTGCTCGCGCTCCCGGTGGCGGGCCCTTGGATGAAAATAAGCGACGCGGTAGATTTTGCAAAATTAATAAAAGCACCAAAAGCATTTGGCGTGCATGACGGCATGATAGTGCCAAGCTTCCGCGGCTTTGTGGCCATGATGCTCAAAAACTTCGTTCCCGAAACCGAGTACACCGCGCTTGCCGATGGCGAAAGCAAGGAGTTTTAGCTTTTATATTTGTTTTAGCAAGCTAAAACGCAAACTGCAACAAAGCCATAAGCCCCGCGCCGGCCCATGAGGCGGTTGAGATTGCGCCGCTTAAAAAGAGCGGCGCCTTTTGGCCCATGCTAAGCGACTTGAAGGGGCGGTACGCCGCCACATGCATCAGCCACTCGATGACTATTGAGTTGATGAGCAGCGCCGCGACAAACCCCATTTTAATGAGAAAGAGCGGCTGGGTAAGCAGATAGTCGCGTACCGGCCAAAACAGCACGAGTCCGGTGTAGATAAGGCCCAAGAGACCGGTCGTCACTATCCAATGTGCGGTAAAGAGGGCCTTTTTGCCAATAGTACGCGTTTTGCCGCGCATCCAGTTAAACGCCGCGTGGTCGGCAATAAGAATGCCCACCCCCGCCAAACACAGGAAGCTTACATGCAGAAGTACGATAAAGGGATGCATAGAATTTAAGATGAAAGGGGCCCAAGGAGAAAGTTTTTAAGCTCGCTCGCCGGCCGCGCTTGGCCTCCGTGCTGGCCATTAAACGCCGCCGAGCCGTCGGTGCCGCACAGGCTGAGTATCGGCCCTTGTCCGCCGGGGTGTTGATTGATCCAGTTGGTTAAGTCGTACACATTGCCGTTGATTGCTGCCCAACAGCTAGAAGCGCTGTTATGCTGCTGTACCTCAGTCATGGTGTATCCAGTACCGGAAGTTCCAGAAATGGCTACCGACGCAGTACTGTTGGATGCAGGTGACACTCTAACGCTAATTGGCGAGCTGTGCGGCTGCGTCACATACGCCGCACCCATAACGAGCGCGAACACGACAAAAGTACCTGCTAAAAGTAATCGGCTAAACATAGTATTGTAATTACTGGCCCTGCGCCGGTGCTGCACCGCGACCCGGTATACCCATGCCGGCGGGACGGATCTGAATTGAAGTTGCGGTCATCGAGCCGTCGCTGTTAGGCGTTCCGGTGATGGTGACATTTGCGCCAGTGGCAAGGTCGCTTGCCGTCCCGGTGACCGATTTAAGGATCTGGGTCGTGGGGCTAATAAGCACTATCTCGGTCGAAGAGCCGTTTTGCTGCTGGATAGATATGCTGCCATTTGCGCTGGATACTATCGTGCCGCCGGTAAAACCGCCCGTGCGGGTACCGCCAGTGCGCCCCGCAAAGCCGCCGGCTCCCGCGCCGCGTGCGGTACTGGCGGCCGGTGCCGCGCTGCTAGCCATTGATTTGCCCGCATAAAAAGACCCACTCGCTACCACGAGCAAAATAATAACGCCCCAAATAACTTGGTTTTTCTTCATATACATAGTATACGCTAGCTGCCGCGCTTTTGGTGCAGGAGCATCTCTACCGCATGCTCCAGGTCGCCGGCCGGGGTTATCTCGCCCCCGTTAACAAAGAATATCTCATCGGCATTTTCTATAGTGTTAAGGCGATGGGCGATTATGACGCGGGTGGTCTCTTTAGGCAGTTTTTTGAGGATTTCCTCGAGGAGCTGCTCGGTCACGGTGTCGATGTTGGCCGTCGCCTCGTCAAGGATAAGCAGTTCCGGCTCGCGCAAGACGGCACGCATAAAGGCAATAAGCTGCTTTTGGCCGAGGCTTATAGCATCGCTCGAGGTGGTTACTTTGGTATCAAGCCCCTGCTCGAAACGGCCCAGCAGTTTTTCGAGACCTTGCCGCTTCAGCGCCTCCAGCAATTGCTCATTGGTATAGCCTGCGTACGTAGCATTGCTGTAGATGATATTGTCGCCGATCGTGCCGGTAAACAAAAATGGCTCTTGTGGAATGAAGCCTATTTTTTGCGCGCGCTCTTCGGGCGTGTATGAGCGCAGGTCACGGCCCAAAAGGGTAATAGTGCCTTTGGTTGGGTCAAAGAGGCGCGCCATTAATGAAGCCGTTGTCGTCTTGCCGCCGCCGGTGGGGCCCACCAGCGCGTATGTTTTGCCTTTGTCCAAGTTGAGAGTTGCATTGTGTAGCACTTCTTTGCCTTCGGGATAGGTAAAACCGACGTCCTCGAACGCTAGAATAGAACGGCTATCGGCAGTGGCGCCGCTTGTAGAAACCACTCCCACGTTGCTCTTGAGGTTGAGCACCTCGCCGATGCGGTCGAGCGCGGCAATGGCAAGCTGGAGCGAGGACCAAATAGCCGCCAGCTGGCGCAGCGGCTGGTAAAAGCTGTTGGCATAGAGCAAAAAGCCGATGAGGAGGCCGAGCGTAAGCACGCCATGCGATATAAGATAGATGCCGTAAGAAACCACGATCAGCTGCGCCAGCGTGGAGGCAAAGGTGTATATAGGCGTAAAGACATTTTGTGCAATGCCGGCAGCCACGGCCGCGCGGTAGTTGGTTTGATTGGCCTCGTTAAACTTTTCGGTAAAGTAATCGAGGCGGTTGAACGCGGCAATAACGCGGAAGTTACTCAGGCTCTCGGACACCTCGGCGCTCATATTGCCGAGCGTGCGCAGGCTCACCAACGTTACGCGCTTTACCCAGGGAGAGATCAGCTGCGTGATGCCGAGGACCAGTACCGCCGGCACAAGCGCTGCAAGCCCGAGCTTTATATTGAGCACCAGCAAAAAGATACCCGCACCGAATATAAGAAAGATGTTGCCGAGGAATTGCATCAGTGCCTGCGCAAAGAACTGGTTGAGCTTGTCGGTGTCATTGTTGATGCGCGATATAAGATCGCCCGCCTTGTTTTGGTTAAAAAAGGCCACCGGCAGCTCCTGCAGTTTGGTAAAGAGCGCATTGCGCAGATTGTACAAGACGCGCCTGCCGACGCCGCCCATGGTTATCGTTTGGTAGTACTGTGCCGCAAGGCCGACAAGATATATTGCCAGCAGAAGTTCCGTGGCATGCATAAGGCCCCCAAAATTTTTAACGGCAATGTACGAGTCGACTGCGCGGCCGATGATAATGGGCGCCAGAAGGCTGGAAAGGGAAGAGAGCAGTATGGCCACAAATGCAAAAGAGGCATTGCGCCCCTCGCCCTTCATCAGCGGCAGCAACTTTTTGATTGCCTGAAGAAGCGTCGTCTTTTCGCTGGCGGCGTCGGTCTTCTTTAAACTGTAGTTTGTAGGGGCGTTATTGGGCATATTATTTTTCGTATTGCTCCGTACTGCGCTGCGAGTCGAATATCTGCACGTACTCGGGGCTGGTCTTCATCAGCTCCTCGTGGGTGCCTTGCGCCAACAACTCGCCCTCCATGAGGAGCAGTATCTGGTCGTAGTGCTCGATAGAGGATATTTTTTGCGTAACGGATATAAGCGTCAGATGCGGATATTCGCGCGCAATGTTGCCCAGTATCTTTTGCTCGGTCGTGGTGTCAACGCGCGCGGTAAAATCATCGAGCAGCAAAACGCTGGGGTTAAGCGCCAAAGCGCGCGCCAGCATGATGCGTTGCTTTTGCCCGCCCGAGAGGCTGGCACCGCGCTCGGAGACGACCGTATCCAGCCCTTGCGGCAGTGCGCTCAAAAAGTCATCAAGCTCGGCGGTACGTATGGCCTTGGCAATGGACTCGTCGCTCGCCACGCTGCTAAAGGCGATATTTTCGCGCACGCTCAGGTTAAAGATAATGCTGTCCTGGAATACGAATCCGACTTGGTTGTGGAAGGACACCGGACCGTACTCTTCGAGCAAGCGGCCGTCATACTCGACTGTGCCGCTTGCAGGCGCGATGAGCCCCATCAATATATAGAGGAGCTGCGTTTTGCCCGCGGCAGTGGGCCCGATGATCGCCGTCTTGGTGCCCGCGGTAATGCTAAAAGAAACGTCTTTAAGCGCCAGCCGCTCGTCGAACCTTTGCGAAATGTTTTTAACGTCGATGTCGCCTTTGATATCAACGCTGAGCGTGCCGGTGCGCTTCTTCTCTTCGGCGGCCAGCACTTCGGCGACGCGGTCATAGGAAGCTTGGGCTTGCGATATCACGTTGCTCATAAAGCCGATGATGATAATGGGGAAGATAAGAATGGCGAGGTAGCTGTTAAACGCCGTAAAATTGCCCAAGGTCATGGTGCCATTGATGACAAAGCTTCCGCCCAGAGCCAAAATGATGAGCGTTGCCACGTTGGTGGTAAAGGTAATAACGGGGATGAGCGTTGCAAAGAGGCGCAGGATGCTCATGCCGATATTTTTAGCCTCAGTATTGGCGGCCATAAACTTTTCAGCCTCGGGCTGGTGCGCGTTCAAAAGGCGGATAAGCGCTGCGCCCAAAATGCTTTCGTTAATGACTTTGTTGAGCCAGTCGATAGCCTCTTGCGAGCGGCGGAAGAGCTTGCGCACGCGCATAAGCACCAGATAGAACGTGATGCCGATGACCGGCACGATAACGAGCACGGCCAGCGCCAGCTTCCAGTTTATTAACAGAAGCAGAATGCTCGCGCCGATGATTAAAAAGAACGACGAGATAAGCGAGGCAATGGCCTGCGCGACGAAGCTCTTTATTGCGTCAATGTCCGAGGTGAGGTTGGTGAGCAGCTTGGCAGGGGAGACCAGCTCTATGTACGCATTTTCCTGCCTAGAGAGCTTGGCGGCAACCTGGCCGCGCAAATCGCGCGCCACTCTCT
>CAIJVL010000013.1 GCA_903824155.1 Candidatus Adlerbacteria bacterium | reverse complement strand
GCCCGCAGTAGGCCAAAAAAGACACCTGGGAGGTGTCTTTTTTGTTGCCGCTGCGAGAGCGATGTAGGAATCGAAAGCCGGAGCGGGACCCAAGCCAGCAGGCTTGGGAGCGAGGCAGGGTCGTGCGGCTAAAGTTGCGACGGCAACTTTAGAACGCCTGACCGACCGTCATCGCCCGCCAATTCGTTTTCCTTCTATTCGTCTTTCTTATCAATATCTTGAAATAGCTTCCGCATTGCTTTCTCGTGATCTTCTGCAATATTTTGTAGTTTTTTTAAATTTTCCTCACCCATTTCTTTTGCACGCTTAATGTGTTCTGCCGTTTCTTTTTCAAGGTCTTCTTGAGTATACTGAGCCCCCTCAGTAGGTGGTGTATTTTGCTTAATTGTTTCAGCGGGTTGTTCTGGCTTTTCTACTGCAGGCGTCTCATTAGGCCTCCATTTTACAGATTCCTTTGGTTTTTCCTCGCTCTTCTTGCCGCCCGGACGCCATTCAATAGGTGACATGAGTAAATCATATCACACCATAAAATGGTTCAAATTTTGACCCAATATGGTATAATGACTGCATGACCATCGGAGAGTTAAAAAATGTTGTTTGGCGAGAGGGCGAACACTATGTTGCCCAGTCTTTGAACGTGGATGTATCGAGCTTTGGCAGCACTCGAACCGAGGCTCTCGCTAATCTTAAAGAGGCGCTCGAGTTGTATTTTGAAGACGCTCCGAGCGACTCGGCTAGCAGTGTAGAGGAGCCTGAAATAGTTTCTATATAACGCATGGTGAGGCTGTATTCTTCGTCACATATTATTTCTGTCCTCGAAGAGAACTCTTTTCATTTTGTTTCTCAAAAAGGGAGCCATATGAAGTATCGGAAGATTGCTGACGGAAAAACGCTTACCGTTATAGTGCCAGCAAATAAAAAAGAAATTCCTCAAGGAACCTTTCGTTCAATCCTGCGGCAATCACAACTCACTACGGAGAATTTTGTATAAAATGAGACGCTCGAGATGCGTCGAACCAATAGACTAAAATGGAGCTATTCCGCCTTGCAGGGTAGGGAGACTTAGAAGTTCTAACTCGAGACGGCCCGCTAAGTCAGGCCAAAATGGTATACTTGGTAAGTAACGCATCATTTGTGCGTCAACCTACATCATGAAAAAACAAAATATAGTTATCCTCGTTATTATTGCGGCGGCCGTCATTGTTGCGGGCACCGCCTACCAGCATCAGCGCCAAAAGGCGCAAGATATAGTCGATGATTCGACTGTGCGCACTGTCGTAACTCAGTTTGGCACTACCATACAAAAGGTATCCCTTTCGGCACCTGATGCACTTGATCAAATTGCCAACAACTATGTGCCCTATGCCAGCTCAAGCCTGATTAAGAGCTGGCAGGCCAACCGCTCATTTGCGCCCGGTCGCGGTCTTTCAAGCCCATGGCCATCGAACATAAATATTACCGCAGTCACTAAAAAGGGCGATGGCTCGTACGTAGTGCAAGGCATGGTATCCGAGGTAACCAGCCAAGAGGTGGCGCACGGTGGCGTTGCGGCCGAGTTTCCGGTCACTATTACGTTAAGTAAATACCAAGGGCAATGGCTCATGACGGGCTACAGCGCCGGTGTCGAGACAAGCTTTGCGCCTAAGACGCCGACTACTACGCAGTAAACTTTTTGGCTAGTTGCAGAGCTTCTTGCCTGTTTGTAATCCAAACAATGTGCAAGTTGCGCTTAAACCAGCGCAATTGACGTTTGGCGTAGTGTACAATAGCGCGATCCAAGTCCTCAATCATTTTTTCTTTGGTGATTTTGTTTTGAAGGTATTCGGCCATAGACCTATATTCCAGCCCCAAAGCCTCCATGCGCCGGTAGGAGAGTCCTTGCTTGTGCAACGCTGAAACCTCGGTGAACATGCCTCTCTTCAACCGCGCGCGCAAGCGTTTAGCGATTCTTTTTTGCAGCACCTCCAGACCAGGGTTAAGTCCAAGCCAAAGTACGTCGTACTTTTCTTCTCCTTGCATGGCGCCGGCTTTGGCAGGGGACTTGCCCATTGCTTCGGCAATTTCGAGTGCGCGTATTAAACGGCGCCGGTGGCCGGGTTCTATGTTTGCGGCGCGCTCGGGGTCCTTTTTTTGCAATAGCGCAAAAAGCTCGGCGGCCGACTTTTTTTCAAGCTTTGCGCGGAATTTAAAATTGGGCGGCACTTCGGGCAGCACCATGCGGCCAAGCAAGACATCGGCATACAGCCCGGTGCCGCCTACCACTATAGGCACGTGCCTATTTTTTATAATTTTTGCAATAGCCCGCTCTCCCAGTTTTTTAAAATCGCTCGCGCTAAATATGCGCTTAGGGGATGCAACATCCAGCAAGTGATGGGGCACACCGGCCATTTCTTTTTTAGTCACTTTGCCGGTGCCCAAATTGAGCCCTTTGTACACCTGCCGTGAATCGGCCGAAATAACCTCCCCGTGCAGTTTTTGCGCAAGATAAATCCCCAAGGCAGTCTTGCCCGAGCTGGTCGGCCCCACGACGGCGATGATCTTGGGCTTCATAAGAGCCACTGTACCTAGTTTTAGGTAAAAAGAAAACGCCTCGCGAAAGTATCGCGAGGCGCCGCATCACTGCGCATTTTTGAGATACGAGTGAATGATGTTGTACTGATCGACTGTGATTACGTTTGAATCCTTGTAGAACTCAAGCACGTTGCTAAGGCCGACGATTGAATGCAAGTCGACTCCCATTTTCTCGAGACCATCTTTTCCGCCTTGCTGGCGATCCAGAAAGACCAGACAGTCCGTGACCTTGCAGCCGGCACGACGAAGGCTGTCGACCGCTTCTGCTTTGCTGTCAGAGCGACTGATGAGGTCGTCGATGATCAATACCACCATTCCCACGGGAGAGTATTCAGTCGGTTTTAGCTCGCCAACTTTGCGGCCATTGGCGCTCACTTCCTTCGAAAGTTCCAGCAGCGGAATGCTTTTACCAATGCGTTCGCGATAGATCTGTTGCAGTGCAAGCGCAAACGGATCTCCGGCATTGGGTACCGGGCAGATCGCATCGAACGTGATCTTGCTATTGCACAGAAACGAGAAGAAGAATTGGGCGATATCTTCGACGTCGTCTTGTGTAAGTGGGCCGCCTTTGTTGGCGGGGATTCGCAAGTTGAAGTACAGCGGTGAGAGAGGTGCATCAGGATTGCTGTCGTGCAGCTTCAGCCTGAATCCCTTTTCGGTGTCGATTTTGACGGCGCCCCTTTCGTAGAGTTTGTACAAAAAGCCGTTGAGGGCCGCTACTTTGTAACGGGGAACAGGTATGGTCATGTAAACCTCCGGTTTTGCTTCTGTTGATGATCAATTTCCTCTACAAACGTACCAGATAGCTATAAAAAGAAAAGAGCCCTCCCCAAACAGGGAGGGCGTATCTTTTACGCAGGCACTTTTGGCAGTGCAGCGTTTATTTCGTCAGTGAGTTTTTGCAGAGCAGCCTTCGGATCACTGCTAAACATGATGCCGCTCGAAGAGTTGCCCAGAACACGGCCTTTCTTGCTGGCGCCGGCACGAATCGCGGAGAAGACATCTCCACCTTGCGAGCCAAAACCCGGCAACAAAAGCCACATATCTTCGCCGACGACCGATCGGACGTTCAATAACTGATCTGAAAAAGTCGCCCCGACCACAAGTGCGCAATTGCCATTGTAGTTCCACAGTTGCTTTACATGTTCTGCAACCATCTCGTACAAAGGCATAGTGGTCATACTTGCACCCTCAAACCTTTTATAGAGGATAGGAAGGTCCTGGAACTCTCCGGCTCCTGGGTTGGAGGTGCGGCAGAGCACAAAGATACCTTTGTCCTTTTGCTCGAGAAACGGCTTCATCGCCTCGAGCCCCATATAGTTGTGCACGGTTACGGCATCGCATTTTAGCCAGTCAAAAGCCTCTTCTGAATAACCGACATTGGTGTTGCCGATGTCGCCGTACTTTGCGTCGAGGATGATTGGCACACCTTCGGCGACATTACGGATATGTGCCACGGTATTGCGCAAGGCCATGAGACCTTCGGGGCCTTTATAAAAAGCCCGGTTGGGCTTGTAGCAAAGCGCTAAGTCTTTGGTCATGTCGACAACCTGCTGGTTCGTCATAAAGAGCGGCGACGAGGTCGACTTTGAGCCCAATATTTTTTTGGGAATTTTCTTGATATCAGGGTCGAGCCCGACGCACACCCGTGCGCTGGCAGCCCAGCGCTTCTCAATCATCTCAAAGAACTTGCAAGCCATTCTGTTTCTCCCTGTTTGATGGATGTAACTGCCGCGACAATACCATGCTGGTACAGACGAGGCAACAATGGTATTTTGTACTGTATTGCCGGGATGGCGGAATTGGTAGACGCAACGGACTCAAAATCCGTCGATCGCAAGGTCATGGGAGTTCGATTCTCCCTCCCGGCACAACGTAATAAAATCGGTTACAATATCCTCAATGTCACAATTTTACAATAACGCCATTTTTTGGGTCGAGGTAGAGAAGATAAAGCCAAACCCCTTTCAGCCCCGCAAAGAGTTTGACGAAGCAAAGCTTAGCGACCTTGCCCGTTCTATCCGCCAGTACGGCGTGATACAGCCGCTCACGGTGAGCCGCAAAGAAGTGGAGACGGCAACGGGTGGCTTGGCAGCCGAGTACGAACTGATAGCGGGCGAGAGGCGTTTGCGCGCAGCAAAAATCGCCGGCGTGCGCGAAGTACCGGTGCTCATTCGAGCGGCGTTTGACGACGACAAAACCAAACTTGAAATTGCAATAATTGAAAATTTGCAGCGCGAAGATCTAAACCCGATGGACCGCGCCAAGGCCTTTGAGCGCCTGGTCAAAGAATTTAATTTTAAGCATGCCGAAGTGGCAGAGAAAGTCGGCAAGAGCCGCGAATATGTGTCTAACACGATCCGTCTTCTGCTGCTTCCTCAAGAGATGCAGGACTCGCTCAGCGAAGGCCGCATTAGCGAAGGACACACCAGGCCTCTGCTGATGCTTGCCGACAAGCCCGAGGAGCAGCTGGTATTGTTTAAAGAGATATTGCTCAAGCGCCTTACCGTACGCGACAGCGAGGCTATTGCGCGCCGCATCGCAACCGACCGTGTCCGCAAAAAGGAATATATGTATTCGCCCGACGTATTGGCAATGGAGCGCGAGCTGACCGAAGCCTTGGGCACGCGCGTGGTGATAGAAACAAAGGAGCGCGGCGGCAAGCTGGCGATAGACTTTATGAACGAGGACGACCTGCGCGCGATCTTTAACATGATAGCTAAGCGCATGGAGGAGGCGAAAGCAGCTCAGTCGTCTTCGGCAGAAGTTGCCTCACAGCTACCCTCAGCCGAGGACGGCGTCGGCGTATCTGCTCAACAACTTCCGCCTACATCTGCCGAAGAGCCTCCGGTTGATGATCGCAGCGAGCAAGAAAAAGCGATAGACGAAAACACCTTCGACCCCAACAGCTTTTCGATATGAAGACTGTTTACTTTGTGCGTCACGGGGAGAGCGAGGGTAACGTTGCAAATGCATTCCAGTCGGCGGTAGAGAAACTTACAGGAGTAGGCGAGAAGCAAGCCGAATTGGTTGCAAGGCGGTTTGCTTCGATACCGGTAGACGTCATACTGGCGAGCACTATGCACCGCGCGCATCATACTGCAGAAAAAATAGCCGAAGTTACCGGCAAAGAGCTTATCTCAAACGATATTTTTATCGAAGTGCTTCGCCCCACAACTCTCCATGGTCAGACTAAAAATGATCCGGATATAAAAGCAATTGACGACCAGCTGCTTGAGCATTTTGGCAATGCCGATTGGAGGCACTCGGATGAAGAAAATTTTTTTGATTTGCAAAAAAGAGCACGAAAAGCTATTGCAATTATTTTGGAGCGGCCAGAAGAAAATATATGCGTTGTAACGCACGGCTTCTTTTTGCGCATGATGTTTGCTGAAATGATGTTTGGCAAGGATTTAACGCCCGTTATCTTTCTTCACATGAATAGGGTAATGAAGACTTTTAACACGGGTATCACAAAAATGCGGCACGAAGAGCGCGGTTGGCTTTTGTTAGTCTGGAACGACCACGCGCACCTAGGTTAAACCTTCTTTTCTTTTTCTACTGCAAGGCGGATATGGCGTCTCGCTAGGGTCGTGTGCGCAAAGTCGAGCCACTTGGGCTTTGGGGTTGCGGTTTTTTTGGTGATTATCTCCACGATGTCGCCGTTATGAAGCTTGGTATCAAGCGGGACCATCTTGCCGTTAACTTTAGCGGCAAAGACGTGGTCGCCGATGTCCGAGTGTATCGCGTAGGCAAAATCTATAGGGCTTGATTTGGCCGGCAAGTCGACCACGTCGCCGGTCGGGGTAAATATAAATACGCGGTGCGTAAAAATGTCCGAGCGCAGCGTCATGTCCAGGTCGGGGTCCTCAAGCTCTTCGGGCAGCTCGCTCAGCCATTCGGGCGCCGAAGGTGCGCCGTAGCGCGCGCGGTCGTTTTTAATAACGGCACCGTCAAGAGAGCCGTCTTTGTGGGCGGTTTCTTTATCTTCTTTCCGCTCCGACTTGCGAAAGCCGGGTATCAGGCTTTTTATCCAGTCAAAGCTTGATTGTCTTCCGCCGCCTGAGCGCGCGGAAGGGGATGTTGAGTCGTCGCCATCTAACTCTTTGTAGGCCACGTGCGCTGCAATGCCGTATTGCGCCTCCTGATGCATCTCTTCCGTGCGTATCTGCACCTCGACAATGCCGCCGTCGCCCGCAAACACGGTAGTGTGCAAACTTTTATATCCGTTCGGCTTGGGAAAGGCTATATAATCTTTGATCTTATTTGGCAGAGGCTGCCATAGTTTATGCACAAGACCCAGCACGTGGTAACAGTCGGCAACGGTGGGCACTACGACGCGTATCGCCGATATATCGTAAATCTTGCTGACGTCGCCCTCTTTGCGCTGCAGTTTTTGCCGCAAGCTCCAGGTGCCTTTAACGCGGTAATCGGTGTGGAAGCCTTTCATCCCTTCTTTGGCGAGCTCTTTGCCGAGCGTTCGCGCCATTTTCTGCAATCGCTCCTGGCGCTCTTTTTCGCGCTCGGTGAGCATCTTTTTGGTTTCGGCAAACTCTTCGGGGTAAGCGTATTCAAATGCGCGATCCTCAAGTTCTTTACGCACCACGCCCATACCCAAACGGTGCGCAATGGCCGCGTAAATCTCGATCGTCTCAAGCGCAATGCGCTGCCTTTTTTCGGGCGGGACGTGGGACAGCGTGCGCATGTTGTGCAAGCGGTCCATCAGCTTGATGATGAGTACGCGCGCGTCCTGGCCGGTTGCGATAAGCAGCTTGCGCAAACTTTCGCGGTGGCGCTCTGCGCCGCGATATTTAAAGCGGCCAAGCTTGGTAACCCCTTCAACCAAAAAGCGCACCTCTTTGCCGAACTCCTTTTCAATCGTTTGGGGTGATACGTTTACGTCCTCAATAGAATCGTGGAGTAGGCCGGCGGCAACCGTTTTGCCCGACATGCCAAGCTTTGCCAGCTCTTTGGCGGTCTCGGCCAAGTGCACTAGGTACGGCTCGCCGCTAAAGCGCTTGTGGTCTTTATGCGCCTCTTCGACAAAAGCGTAAGCCTTTTCGACCAGTTTTTTATCCTCGGCCGTAGGCGAGCTCATTTGGTTGATTATGTCTTTGGCAGTAGGAATAGACTCCATATAGCCTGTAGTTTACTCCTATTTTGCCTTCTTCGCGAAACCTCTTTTCTTTTTTTCTTCTTTAAATATTTCGAGCGCGCGTGGAAGTTCTATAGAGTATACGTCGTCATTTTTGAGTGAGCGGAAATCTTTTTGGTGTACGATAAACGGTCCAAAACGGCCTATTGATGCGGTGATGGGCTCGTTGGTGTCGGGATGGTTGCCTAAGACGCGCGGCAAGGAGAGATAGGTGGCGGCCTCTTCAACCGTAAGCGATGCCGGATCCTTTTCTTTAGGAATGGAAGCGCGACGCGGCTTTACTAATTTAACTCCTTTTTTCTTTTCGGGCGTATCGCCCAGCTGTACGTATGGGCCAAAGCGGCCGTTCAGCACGTAAATAGGCAAGCCAGAGTCGGGGTGGCTGCCGATAGGCTTGGCCGGCTCGTTCGATATTATTTCACCGGTCTCGGTGCGCGCACCGATGCAGTCTGGGAAGCGGCTGCATGACATAAACTTGCCTTGCTTGGAGAGTTTAAACACCATAGAGCTGCCGCAAATGGGGCAAGGGAACTCGGCAGGAGCGGGGCCTAAGTCGGTAATTTTTCCGGCCTCTTTGTCTTTTGCTTTTACTTCTTTAAGAAATGGCGTATAAAAATCGCTGAGTGTTTTAACGTACTCTCGCTTGCCGTTGGCAATGTCATCCAGCTCATCTTCCATCTCGGCTGTAAACGTGTCGCCAATGTAGGTTGGAAAGTACTCCTCGAGGAATGATGACACTACGTCGCCGGTGTCGGTAGGCTTTAAAGAGCGGCCCTCTTTGACCACGTAGCCGCGCGCATCGAGCGTGCGCATGATGCTGGCGTAGGTAGAAGGGCGCCCAATGCCGCGTTTTTCAAGTTCTTTAATCAAACCCGCTTCGGTGTAGCGCGGCGGCGGCGTAGTCTGCTTTTCTTCGGCGCTTACCTCAACAATTTTTAATACATCGCCTTTTTCAACTTTGGGCAGTTCGACATCTTCGCCGCGCGCATCGGGGTCGGCCTTGAGCCAGCCGTCAAAGAGTACGCGCGAGCCGTTGGCGCTAAAGCTTGGCACGGTTTTATCTTTGGTCTCTGCCTCTATTTTAGTGCGCAATACTTTGGCATCGGCCATCTGGCTTGAGATAGCGCGCGCCCAGATAAGCTCGTACAGCTTTTTTTGCTCGGGCGTAGTGCCGGCGCTCATTTTGGCGACGTTGGTAGGGCGCACTGCCTCATGCGCTTCCTGCGCATTTTTAGATTTGGTCGTGTAGGTGTTTGCAGCGGCATACTGTTTGCCGTACTCTTTTTCAACCATAGCGAGTATTGCCGCCTGCGCTGGCTTGCCGATGTTGGTCGAGTCGGTGCGCATATACGTAATGTGTCCCGCCTCATACAACTTTTGCGCAATGCGCATCGTGTTGGATGGCGAAAGTCCAAGGCGCGACGAGGCGGTCTGCTGCAGGGTAGAGGTAGTGAACGGTGCGCGCGCGCTGCGCTTGGCCTCTGTTTCGGTAACGCCAGCCACGGTAAGGCCGTCTTTTTTAACCGACTCTAGTATATGGTCGGCTATCTTTTTATCGCGCGGCTCTTCGCTGCAGGTAACGGTAAGCGACTCATTTTTAGGCGTGTGGGTGACGGCGGTAATTGTGTAGTAGGTTTCGGGGACAAACGCGCGTATCTCGCGCTCGCGCTCCATAATAATGCGCAGCGCCGGCGACTGTACGCGCCCGGCCGAAAGTCCGTAGCGAACCTTTTTCCAGATAAGGCCCGAAAGGTCGTAGCCCACTAGGCGGTCCAAAACGCGGCGCGCCTCCTGCGCGAGCCTCAAATTTTCATCAATAGCTCTGGGGTGTGCCATTGCCTCGGCAATGGCGTCTTTGGTGATTTCGTGGAAGACGATGCGTTCGGGTTTCTTGAGGCCCAGCTCCTCCTTTATATGCCATGCAATAGCCTCTCCCTCGCGGTCGGGGTCGGTTGCGAGTATCACCTCGTCGGCTTTTTTTGCCAGTCTTTTAAGCTCATGAATAATGTCCTGTTTGCCGGGCACTACCTCGTAGTGGGGGACAAACCCCGCCGGGATGTCGATCGCTTTTTTATTGCTCTTGGGCAAATCGCGCACGTGGCCTACCGATGCGCGCACCAAAAAATCGCCATCTTTGTCGATGTCGCGGAGATACTTTTCGATTGTCTTTGCCTTTGCGGGGCTTTCAACGATAACTAATTTCATATGATTGATGCGAACCTATGTGTCTACAGTGATATAACGTATGCAAATATAATGCAAGTTGGCCGAGAAGGTTAGTAGAAAAAACTAAAGGGCTTCGTGACATTAAAAAATGTAAGACGAAGCCCTACTATACACACCGCAACGGAAGCCACAAAGGCACTAACTAAACGCAACAGCTACTAATCCTTAATTTCTTCGCACTCGGGTATGGTCCATATCTTGTCTTCGTGTATGTCGCATACCAACGGATTGCCAGTGCGCATACGGCCGCACAGATGAAAGTCCTCAAATCCCGGCAACCCCTCGGGGTACTGGCATCTGCGGTTTTCTATGCGCTTTTTCATTGGTCTCGGCCACGGGCCAATTGCTTCATTGTGGTCGCGATGAAACGCTGCCATTTCACCTACGCTTTTACCCAACAATGTGCCCAATTCGGGCCGCGTGATAGAACTTTCCTGCGCATAGTATTTGAAAAGTTCCACCAGGCACTGTTCGCGGGTTATGGTCACCATCAGATTCCTCCGTTCTAACCAGAAGTATTATACTACACTCTTTCTATTTTGCCAAGACGCTCCACAATAAGGCCGCGGATGAGGAGGGAGGAAAGGGCTATATTTGCTTCTTGGGCAGATATATCAGCCTCTTCAATCAGTTCATCGCGTACCATGCTGCCGTTTAAGGCGGTAACAATTTTAAATTCGCTCTCGGTAAGGTCTGTGGGGAGTACGCCCTGTAATGGGTCAACCTTCAGCTCAAACCCCAGCGCTAACAAAATATCGTCGCTATTGCGCACCAGTGTTGCACCTTCGCGAAGTAATCGGTTTACGCCTTTGCCTGTTTCTTTATCAAGCTCATGCGGCACGCCTAATACCTCGCGGTTGTAATCAAGCGCCAGACGCGCGGTAATTAATGTTCCAGACTTTTCGCCCGCCTCTACTATAAGCGTGGCGTGCGCCATGGCGGCCATGATGCGGTCGCGCTTGGGGAAGTCATGCAGCATTGCTTTGTAAGGGCCTGGCATTTCTGAAATTAATGCGCCGCCTCGTGCGAGTATGCGCTGTGCAAGTGCTCGGTTGGCGGATGGATACATGCTTTGGTCGTCGACCGAGGAAGGCATCACCGCAACAGTTGGCAAGCCAACATCAAGTGCGGCTTTGTGCGCTTCGGCATCCATGCCAAGCGCAAGGCCCGAAACTATGACAATGGGATACTGTGCGAGCCCTGCGATAAGCTGCGCGCACATGCGGCGGCCGTATGGAGTGCAGGCGCGCGAACCGACCACGCACAGGTACTTCCAGTTTATTTCTCCTGCCTCAGGAGGCATCGCTCCTCTTATATACATAGACTTTGGGGCGTCGGGGATTTCGCGCAAAAGCCGCGGCAGTTCCTTAAACGAGAGTTGTCGTATGTTTGAATGCATTGTACGCTGTATATACCAAAGCTATGCTCGATATACAATTTATACGGGAGAACCCGGACCTCGTGCGCGCCGCAATAAAAAATAAGAATAGGGAAGGGATAGACCTTGACCGTATTTTGACGCTTGCCGACGAACGCAAAAAAATAGCGGGCGATATCAGCGACATAAATAAAAAGCGCAATGAGGCTCAGGCCGCGCGCGATATTGAAGCCGGCAAAAGGCTCAAAGAAGAATTGGCAGCGGCGGAAGAGAAATTTAAAGAGATAGAAAAGGAGCTGGTAGGACTTTTAGTAAAGATCCCCAACATACCGTCGGCAGACACGCCGGTCGGCCCCGATGAGTCGGGCAACGTAGTGGTGCGTCAGTGGGGAGAGAAGCCTAACTTTAGTTTTGTGCCTAAAGCGCACTGGGATATCGGCAAAGAATTGGGAATTATTGATAGCGAAAAGGCCGGCGAAATTAGCGGCGCGCGCTTTACGTACCTTAAAGGCGACCTGGCATTGATGCAGTTTGCGCTCATCAACTTGGTTATGCACACGATCACCAATAAAGAAGAGTTGGCAAAAGTAATCGCGCATGCGCAATTAACTATCGACCCTAAACCGTTTACCGCAGTAATTCCGCCCGTGTTCATGCGCCCGCAGGTGATGAACCGCATGGCGCGCCTCGACCCTATTGAAGACAGGTTCTTTTTTGAAAAGGACGATCTGATTTTGATCGGCTCGGCCGAGCATACGCTGGGCCCTTTGCATATGGATGAAATGTTGCAGGAGGCACAGCTGCCGATACGCTATGTTGGATACTCGACGGCCTTTCGCCGCGAAGCGGGTGCGGCAGGCAAGGACACACGAGGCATTTTGCGCCAGCATCAGTTTGACAAGATAGAAATGGAATCGACTACCTTACCCGAAGATGGTTTGGCAGAGCAAGAACTAATGGTTGGTGTGCAAGAATATTTACTGCAGCAGCTTGGGCTGCCGTACCAAGTGGTATTGGTGTGCACCGGCGATATGGGCTTTCCCGATCAGCGTCAGATCGATATTGAAACATGGATGCCGGGCCAAAATACGTTCCGCGAGACCCACAGCGCCGACTATGTGGGAGGCTTCCAGGCGCGCCGTTTAAACACTCGCGTTAAACGCGCCGATGGCTCGGTAGAGCCGGTGCATATGAACGACGCCACCGCCTTTGCTATTGGCCGCACACTTATCGCAATACTCGAAAATTACCAAAACGAAGACGGCAGCGTGACCATCCCTGAAGTACTACGCCCGTATATGGGAGGGAAGGAGAAGATAGAAAAAGCCTTATAATAGGCCAATGGCCCGTGTAGCACTCCCGCAGTCTAAAGTAAGAGCGCGCCGCCGCAGGCGGCGCATTATAGTACTGTCTTTGGCAGCTGGCATTTTGGTGCTGCTATTGGGGGCACTTGTGTGGCTTTCGCACGCGGCGTTTATGCGCATTACTACGGTGGATGTCTCGGGCGAGACTGCGCTGAGCGCCGACACCATTTCAAACGCCGTGCTTGCGGACATTTCGGGCTCGTACGTATACGTATTTCCAAAAAATAATATTTTTTTATATCCAAAGTTTAAAACCGAAGCTGATCTAACGACACAGATGCCGACCATTGCCAAAGTATCAGTTAATGCCAAAGACTTTCATACGCTCAGCGTCTCGGTGACCGAGCGCGCCCGCAAGGCGCTATGGTGCGGCGCGGCCGTTACCAATGCGCAAAGCTGTTATTGGTTAGACCAAGACGGCCTGGCGTATGCCGACGAGCATCAAGGCTTTTCAATCGAGGAGGCCACCTCATCTTACGAACACTACTACGGCTCGCTTTCAAACGGGGTTCTGCCATTGCAATTTCTCACACCCGAGGAATTCCACTCGCTCTCGGCGCTGGTTGATGCCCTTGCGCAAAACCAACAAAGCAACACGATACAAAACATCGAAGTAAGCGGGGCCGGCGACGTGCATGTAACGTTTGCCAATACCTTTGTGCTTATATTCTCTCTTTCTTCGGCGGGCGCCGATGTATACCAGCGCTTTGTGCTGGCGCTTGGCTCGGATGTGTTTGCGGGTCACTCGCTGGCCAGCTTTCAATACCTTGACCTGCGCTTTGGCGACAAGCTGTACTACAAATTAAAATAAGGTTCGACCTTAGAGAGCGATTATGTTAAGGTCGAACCTTAAAGCTCGTATGAAGAATTTTTGGCAGGACCTCCCGAAGCCGATCTTGGTATTGGCACCGCTGGCTAACGTCACCGACGCGGCCTTTCGGCGCATCATCGCCAAATACTCCAAGCCCGCTGGTCCCGCTGTTTTTTACACCGAATTCGTTTCTGCCGACGGCCTTGTGCTGGCGAATGTGGAAGGGAAGACTAAACTTATGCGCGACCTTGTTTTTAGCGAAGCAGAGCGGCCGATAGTCGCGCAGTTCTTTACTTCGAACCCCGAGCATATGGAAAAGGCTGCGGCCTTGGCGCAGGAACTAGGGTTTGACGGCGTAGACATCAACATGGGATGTCCCGACCGCTCGGTTGAGAAGCAAGGCGGAGGAGCCGCGCTGATAAAAACACCCTCAGTTGCGCGCGAGCTTATTCGAGCAGCAAAGCGCGGCGCTCCCAACCTTCCGGTGTCTGTTAAAACGCGCCTTGGCTACAATAAAGACACGCTCGAGGAGTGGTTGCCCGAACTTTTGGCTGAAGCGCCTGCAGCGCTTGTTTTGCATGCTCGTACCCGCAAAGAAATGTCGGCCGTGCCCGCGCGGTGGGAGAGGGTCAAGCGCGCGGTCGAAATTCGAAACGAGCTTAAAAGTAAAACGTTAATCCTTGGCAACGGCGACCTAATCGATATTGAGGATGCAAAGAGGAAAGTAGAAGAGTCGGGAGCCGACGGCGCGATGCTTGGGCGAGCTGTTTTTGGCCGCCCGTGGCTTTTTGCTGCAGAGAAAATTGCTTCCGACTCACCCTCCACCGAGGACGGTGTCGGCGTTCGTCTGCGGCAATTTTCTCCTCCGCTGGAAGTTCGTTTGCGTATAGCTGTCGAACACGCAAAATTATTTGAAGAACTTCTTGGCGATATCAAGAACTTCGCCATAATGAAAAAGCACTTCAAAGCCTATGCCGAGGGCTTTCCGGGAGCCAAAGAGCTGCGCGTCCAGCTGATGGAAACCAAAAACGCCGCCGAAATCGAGCATATAATCGAGGAGTTTTTAGATACGCACACCATTTAATTCACATGATTTTACGTTTGTGGAGTATACTGGTGAGTATGCAGACCCTGGTGCACGCGGATATATTCTTTTTTATCAGCACTATTTGCCTGGTGCTGCTGAGTATCCTTGTGGCGGTGGGTTTGTATTACGCCATCGGCATATTGCGCGATGCGCGCGAGATAGCGGCACGGATCAAAAAGGCGAGCGAGGGATTGGAAAACGATTTGGACGGGCTGCGCAACGCGGTTAAGGCTGAGGGCAACAAGGTGCGGGGCATCGCAGACTTAGTATTAGGGTTTGTCATACGCGCGCTGACGCCAAAGCCGGCCAAGCGCAAAAGGTCAAAGCCGGTTGAGGTCGATTTGGAAACAGGGGAATAAAAGTTTTGTAGATTAATAATAGATATTTAGATAATAATTTAGTATGGCAAAGAAATCAGCAGGAAAAGTTTCAACAGGAGCGGTGGTGGGCGTAGGCGCGGCAGCTGCAGCTGCAGCTGCAGCGGCGGGAGCATATTGGTTTTACGGCGCTAAAGACGCCGCGCGTCACCGCAAGAGCGCGCGCAGCTGGATGCTTAAGGCCCGCGCTGAGACGATGGAGGCCGTCGAGGCAGCGGTAGAGAAGCTCGGCACGATAGACAAAGATACCTATCTTAAGATAGTCGACGCAACTATCAAGCGCTATTCAAACGTGACTGGAGTTACCCCAGCCGAAGTTGCAGCAATGACCAAAGACCTTAAGGCCGCTTGGCAGCATATGAACGCCGCCAGCCGCACCGCTAAAAAGGCCGGTACAAAGGTAGTCAAAAAAGCGGTCAAAGCGGCAAAAAAGAAACGCTAGACGTTTTATAAAAATACAAAAGGCTCGCCGTACACATGGCGAGCCTTTTGTATTGAAACAAAAAAGATGGTACAACAAAGTCAGACGTTCACTCTAGCTTCAGGAGACATGATATGCAGCTTTTAGTGAATCCCACTAGCGTGCCGTATGCCCCATGGGGCAGAAATATCATACAAGGCGCAAAGCGTCGTGCGGCACTGTACGCTAAATGTCTCGACATAGTTGAGCAGAGAATGGAAGCTGGGTTAATAATTAACGCAGCGATTCTTGCTCAAATTCTTAAGGTAAATGATGTGACCACACATCGCATCTTGGCAGAGAATTTTCCTTTGCGAAGGATAATCTTTCGCTATCAACGTCTTATCGGACAGTGTCAGTCGTAAGGAAGAGTAGAAGCCCCAAATTAGGGGCTTTTTCTTTTATAGCTTTAGGCAGGTATACTGTAGCAATGGCAAAACAGGCTACACCGGAGACCCAAAAAAATATGCAGCGCGCTCCTTTATCTTTGTACCGCAAATACCGCCCGCTTGAGTTTAAGGACGTGCGCGGACAGGAACAGGTAGTAAGCGTGCTTGAGGCTGCAATCAAAAATAAAAAAATAGCGCATGCATACCTTTTTGCGGGCGGGCGCGGCACCGGCAAGACGTCGATGGCGCGCATTTTGGCACACGCGCTTGGTACGAGCGAGGAAGATATTTACGAAATGGACGCCGCCAGCAATCGTGGCATCGACGAGATACGCGCCCTTCGCGAGGGTGTATCAACGTTGCCGTTTAACTCGGCATACAAATTTTACATAATCGACGAAGCGCATGCGTTAACTAAAGACGCCTGGGGCGCTTTGCTGAAGACTTTAGAAGAGCCGCCGAGCCATGTTATTTTTGTACTGGCCACGACCGAACTCGACAAAGTGCCCGAAACGATTGTCTCGCGCTGCCAGGTGTACAGTTTTAAAAAGCCTACTAGCGAAGTATTAAAAAAGCTTGTCTTTGATGTTGCTAAAAAAGAGGACGCTAGTATTGAGCCTACTGCCGCCGAGCTGGTGGCACTTATGGGCGACGGCTCGTTTCGCGACACGCTCGGCATTCTCCAAAAAGTGCTGACGCTCTCGAGCGATACCAAGCTGACCGAAGAGGAGGTGGCGCAGGTGGTGGGTGCGCCCTCGGGCGAGATAGTGAACGAATTTTTGGAGGCGCTTGCACTCAAGCAGCCGGGTGAAGCGATCGCGGCATTCCATCGTGCAATTGCCGCGGGCGCGGCTCCGCAAGTTTTTATCATGCTGGCTATGCAAAAGGTGCGGGGAGTATTGCTGCTGCGTTTTTTGCCCAAGGCAGCCGATACGCTAACCGAGCAATTTGGCCAAGATGACCTACTCTATCTTAAAGATTTGGCCGGAGCTAAAGGCGCTGCAATAAACGCCGAGGTGCTGGCGCAGCTCATTACCGCCTATGTCGAAACGGCCCGCGCGCCGTTGCCGCAGGTGCCGCTTGAGCTGGCGCTCTACCGGCTCTTTTCTAACTAAGCAGCTCTTATATAAGCGAGCGCACCACCGGTATCCGTCCCAAAAAGGTGTGTTCGCGCACCAGCCGACCAAAGCCAAAGACTTTGGCTTGAGGAAGAAAGGCGATAAGAATGAACGCGGCAGCATTTATGATGTGCTCTTCGACAATATAGCCGTGCGGCACGATAGGGAAGGTGTAATGCGGGAAGTAATACAAAATCATTAAAGCGGCGCCGGCCCATGCTGCAGGGCGGATGCCGACGCCTACTATAAGCGCCACGCCTACCAATGTAATGCCCCACGAGTTAAGCGGGTCCACCCACCAGCTGTTGCCTGCGGTCGCAAACCATGCATAAAACGAGGGGAAGGTTTGCGCGCCACTAAGAAAGCCGGCCGCTGTCCAACCCGGAGTCATTAAAATCTGCACGCCGTCCACCAGCATGTACCAGCCCAACATGAGGCGCAGTACGGTGGCGGCTATGGTTATGTTTTTGTTCATGAAAAAATCATTTAAAGATGCTAATGGATTTACTGTAGCACCTGTTTTTGAACCGCGAGCACTTTACGCACGTTTTCTAATAAAGAGCATCAGTGCAAGCGATAGATTTAAAAATGTAAGTGCTGCAGGGTACAGCCAAGTAACAAGGGTCAACGACGTCAATGCGGGAATGGCCAGAGCAAACTTTATACCGTTTAAAAAATAAGTAACCGTAGTTTCTTGGTGCGGCTTCGCGTATGCTTTGCGAAAGGTAGGGACGAATCCAAAGGCGCCCACCACTACCGCCAGCAGCACCGTAAAAAGAGGGTCGTTAGTGCAATACCACAGCACTACGCCGAGCATAGCTCCTGCCAAACTCACCTTGTCGATTAACTTGATGCGCGTTTTACCCCGCGTAAATGCAATAGCGGCAATAGTAAAACAAACCACTGCAGTAAAGGCGGTTACCCACGCGCCTGCGCCGCCGTCACCGGCTCGTTGCGCAAAAAAGATAACGGCCGCCAAGACGCCCCATATCAGCCACGAGTAGGAGTCTGGTTTAGTCTTGCCTTTAAAGATGTCTCTAAAATAAAAAGAGTAGCTGACGATACCCAGCAGGATGGTTAAAATACCCAGCAGCGTTTTGTAGTCGATCATTCGTAATCTAGTATACGCTATACTAGACTCATGAATACACGAGCCACTATAAGTGTTTTGCTGCTGCTGGTACTTTTGGCAGTAGGAGGACTTTATTTTTGGATTCAAACTCGCGCACCTGCAAAAGTTCCTGTTGCTACAAGCGATGTAACGCTTAACCAGGATCTGTATCCTTTATACAGTGGCGTCTCTTGGGGCGCGCCGGCTGCAGAGTCCTTTCTTATCTCAACCACCACCTACACAGGCGTAAGCATTGCATCGGTGCCTGTTACCAACACTATGGATCCGGCAAGCATCTTTACGCCGTTTGAGAGTTACTACGATCAAAAGCTTAAAGCACTTGGCTGGAGCATTGCAAACGAACTTGCCGCCGGCGGCCACGTGGGCGGCCAAACCGGCTATCGCAAAGAGGGTCAGGTTGTGCTGACCCGTTTCCATATCGACTATCACAACGTCCCTAGTAATGCGCCATCAGAGTGCCCGTGCGACGTCACGCTTTCGCTCTTTTCCTCAAAACCATAAGGCTACTGTATTTGGAAAAGGAAAAGGCCGGCACTTTGTAAGTGTCGGCCTGCAAACTCAGGCTGCTTTTTCTATCATCAGGATAAATTTTTGAGCTTGGACGCTCTCGACCACGCCCAGTTCATCATATATTCCTACACGCGGAGCGTACTCTACCCATGCGGCAATGATTTCATCATGACCGGCAAGGATCTCCGTCATCAGTATCATCTCGGCAAACCCGCGCATCAACTGGCGGTCCGAAAGGTAGGGATGGCTGGAATTCAAACTTCTCATCGCATCCACGATCGACTCGTTGAACGGTTTTGGGCCGTTCCTCATCTGCATATCCATGTGAACCTCCCACGGTGAATCCACCTTGAGAGTACAGCTAAAGGGCTAAACTAGCCATATAGACAGGTCGAACAAAGTTTGAGCTTGTTCAGGATTGTAGCCGTGTGCTTGCGGCAAACAGTATTAGTCCTATACAGACAACAAGTGACGCCGCAGCAAGCGCGGCGGCGGGATTGTAGGTCTGCCAAAGATATCCTCCCGCGATTCCTGCTATGAGTGCTCCGAATCCGGCAGCTGCATTGAGCCATCCTAAGCCTCCGCCGCGGAGCCCTTCGCTGGTTAGTTGAGAGGCAAGGGAGCGTTGTACTCCGTCAGTAAGTGCGGGAAAAAGGCCGAGGAGCAAGAAGCCGACCAGAAGGACTGAGAGCGACTGCGCAAAAACGAGAACGGCGTAGCTCAAAACCAAAAACAGGTAGCCGATGCCTATCGTCGTCCGGGCGCCAATGCGGTCACTCATTTTCCCCGCCGAATACGAGAACCCTGCGTACGAGATGTTGTACACCATATAAAAGAGCGGAATGTCGGCGATCACTAATCCTATCGATTCTGTCTTCAGCAGCAAGACGGCAACGGGCAGGCTTCCCGCAGAGAGAGTGAATATCGACAGAAGAAAAAGTTTAAATTGTGGTGAAAGTTCTTTGAACGATACGACAAGATTGACGCGTTTAGATGCAGTGGATACCACAACGTCTGAAATGAAGAATAATGTTAGAAGAGCAAGGATCCCGACAAAAAAGGCCGTCACAAAAACAGTATTGAATTGCAGAGGGAAACGGCTAAGGAGAAGGTAGGCGACAAGGGGGCCAACGATAGCTCCGGTCGTATCCATGGCGCGGTGGTACCCAAAGGAGCGTCCAAGTTCTTCACGCGGTGTCGAAAGCGAAATGATGGCGTCACGAGACGAGTCCCGCAGGCCTTTGCCCACCCGATCCACAAAACGCAACCCGAGTGCGCCGCCGACGGTGGAGATAAGAATATAGAAGGGTCGCGTCGCGACTGAAAGCATATACCCTGCTACCACCAGCGGTTTGCGCTTTTGAAACCGGTCCGAAAGGCTGCCGGAGTAGATCTTGAAAAAGTTCGATGCTGCTTCCGCAATACCATCGACAAGTCCAAGCGACCCTGCACCTGCCTTAAGCACTGAGGTAAAGAAGGCGGGAAAGACAGAGTAGATCATCTCGGAAGAGAAGTCGTTGAAAAGGCTGGTAAGCCCGAGAAAGAATATATTTTCAGGCAGTCCCAAAATCCGCTTTCTCATACATTACATACTATCATTGCCGCTTGGGCTGCGTGATACCGGTATGGCCAAAAATGTTATACTATGGGTAGTATGAAAACATCAACTGTTGTAGTAGTGGTCATCATTATTATTGCGGTGCTTGGCGCAGGCTGGTATTTTTTATCTAACTCAACTGCTCCGGCGGTAGCGCCCGTAGGACAGACCTCTGCGGTCAATAGTGCACCAAGCCCAACTCCGGCCAGCACCGCACCCATGAGTGCCACGGTCACCTATGGCCCCAACGGATTTTCTCCCTCAAGCGTGACTATCGCCAAAGGCGGTACGGTAACCTGGGTCGCGCAGGCGGGAGCCGATGAGTTATGGGTTGCCTCAAACCCTCATCCGACACACGAGGGCTACGACGGCACCACCAGGGACCAGCACTGCGCTGCGGGCTACAAGGGCGCGACTCCGTTTGACCAGTGTGCAACCGGCACCACCTACTCCTTTACCTTTAATTCAACGGGCACCTGGGGGTACCATAATCACGGCAACCACAGCGATACCGGTACGGTCATTGTTCAATAGCATTAGCGGACTTAAAAATAGTATGAAGTTTGAACGCATCAGTAACCTTGTATTGCGTGCCGGCGTAGCGTTTGCATTCCTGTATCCGCCCATTAATGCGTTGTTTGACCCTACTACCTGGATAGGGTACCTGCCGCATGCGGTGCGCGGGTTTGTGCCTGACTTGGTGCTATTGCACGGCTTTGGCGTCCTGGAGGTGGTCATTGCGCTGTGGATACTCTCCGGCAAAAAAATCTTTATACCTTCAGTATTGGCAACGGTGATCCTTGGGGCAATAGTCTTGCTCAACCTGCAGGACTTCCAAATCATCTTCCGCGATGTCTCTATCGCCGCGATCTCCGCAGCGCTTGCGCTCAATGCCTTAGCAAAACGCGCGGCGACTTCGGTAGAACAAAAAGCCGCCCTTTGAGGGGCGGCTTAACTTGAAGGCCGGCGATAATTCACCGCGCGCTTTCATTTTGTTCGTCATATTCGGCCATCTCAAACCCCAAAGTGTTGGAAGGGTGGGTGGAGGCCTGACGCTCGTCGACAGGCTTCTTGTAATCTTCGTAGCCAAGTTCGTACTCGGCTTCGGCAGCCTTAAATTCCGGGCTGTTCTCTTTCCCTAGGCTGTGTGGACAGGTGGGCGAATGAGGAATCATCCCCGCCGGATGATGATCGCAAAACCTGCAGCAACCTTCTAACAGCGGACGACGTAGCATCTGAAGCTCCTCTTGGTTTGTGTACTAGATTCGATTAATATTTTACAAAAATATCCCAAAAAGTCAATATACCAACATTTTATTATTTAGTTTTCTTTCTGTTGCCGGCCGCAGGCGTTACTTTTGGCGCTCTCTTATTTAACTGCTGCTTGGTCCGCATAGCATTTTGCTTTTGATTCTTAATGACCATAGACTCCTTACCGGCTGCCTTGTGTTTATTTTCCATAAGTTGAAGTATACCGTTTTTTTGCTGCCGCTATCTACTCATGGTATGCACATGCGACTTACGTATTGTTGACGATGTACCAACAAAGGTGTTGATTTATTAATTGACGTTAACTATAGAATATGAAATTACACACCTCAGTTTTCGCCACGGTAGTTGCCGCGGCGGCGTTTTTTGTCCCGGTCTTAGCGCTCGCGGCCGGCCCGGCACCGGTCAATCTTTTATCAGCGGGTAATTTTGTGATTCTGTCACAGACAGGTATTACGGACGTTCCTTCGTCAGTTATCATCGGCAACGTCGGAGCGTATCCGATCAGCGGCACGGCTATCCTCCTCACGTGCCCTGAGGTGACGGGGACCATATACTCCCGCAATGCGGCGGGACCCCTGCCTTGCAGGGTAACGAATGCGTCGCTCTTGCTCACCGCGGTAAACAACATGGTAACCGCGTACAATGCCGCCGCCGGAATGACCGGCCCCACGGCAACCGAATTGGGCGCCGGCAACATCGGAGGCATGACGCTCGCGCCTGGGCTCTATAAGTGGAGTACGGGGGTTACCATTCCAACCAACCTCACTCTCTCGGGCGGCGCAAACGATGTATGGATATTTCAAATAGCGGGTAATCTCAATATCGCGTCCGGCGGCAGTGTCCCTGCGGGCATCAAGGTGATACTTACGGGAGGCGCCAAAGCCTCGAACGTCTTCTGGCAGGTTGGCGGTCCTGTCGGCGCAACGCTCGGGACCTACTCTACGTTCAACGGGACCATACTGAGCGCGAAGCAGGTCATTCTGCAAACCGGGGCGGTACTCAATGGCAGGGCGCTGGCGCAAACCCAGGTTACGCTCGACGCTAATACGGTCACCAGTCCGGGCAACACAACCGGCACGGGCGGCCCTCCTCCTGCCACTATCCCCGGGTCCATCTCGGGCATGACGTTCAACGATGTAAACAGCAACGGCAAAAAGGATACCGGGGAAGTAGG
>CAIJVL010000012.1 GCA_903824155.1 Candidatus Adlerbacteria bacterium | reverse complement strand
TGGCGCATTGCGCTCGACGCCGCGTGGTTTAAGGATCCGCGCGCAAACGCGACGCTGCAGAGCCTTTCCTTCCTCGGCACAGAGTGGAAAGCAAACGGCAGCGTGGCCGGAACCTACGGGCACGACGGCAGCGTGGAGGTATCTGCAGAATCGCCTTCAATGTACGGCGGCACTATCGGCTACTTTATGAAAGAGGACCCTGCGGACGCCGCGTCGGTATACCAAAACAAGTTGGAGAGCTTGTACGATCCCGGCAAAAACGGCTGGAAGGATACGCTGTCGTACTACGACGATAATTGGGCGTGGTTTGGCATCGCGCTGTACAACGATTTGCTGCCCAACTTGACCGCCGGATTGCCCGCAGGCGCGCTTAGTAAATAACTGAAATTATATGAACGATTACGAAAAAGAAATAACCGCAGTCCGCACCTCATTTTTAAAGACGGGAGCGCCGCGCATCCTGTTGGCGTTTAATGCCGCGCTTGCGCTGGCCTACTTTTTGGTGCTTGCGTTCCTGTTCCCCATCGGCAATCGAGTGCTGTTTGTGCTGCTTATCACCGGCGAAATCTTCCACATATGGCAGGTGCTGACCTTTTTGTACACGGTATGGGAAACCGAACATACGTTTGTCCAAAGCGCTTCCTTTCAGCCGCCGGTTGACGTGTTTATCACTGTTGCCGGCGAACCGACAGCGCTGGTAGAAAAAACAGTGGCCGCCGCACGCGCCATGGATTACCCCAACTTTGAGGTGCACATACTCAACGACGGCTTTGTCGCGGGCAAGGACAATTGGCGCGATATTGAAACGCTTGCGCAAAAGTATGGCGTACATTGCATTACGCGCACCATAGCCGGCGGCGCCAAGGCCGGCAACATCAACAACGCCCTGCGCCTAACCCACAACCCGTTAGTGGCTATTTTTGACGCTGACCATATACCGCATGCGAACTTTTTGCAAAAAACGTCTCCTTACTTTGTCGACCCCGCGGTTGGCTTTGTACAGACGCCGCAGTTTTATAAAAATTATAACGAAAATTATCTGACCAAAAGCTCGTGGGAGCAGCAAGAGCTTTTCTTTGGTCCCATTTGCAAAGGAAAAAACCGCCTTAATGCCGCGACCATGTGCGGGACCAACATGCTTATCTCGCGCCCCGCACTTGTAAAGGTCGGCGGCATGTGCACAGAGTCCATTGCCGAGGACTTTGTGACCGGCCTTTTGATGCACGCGCAAGGATACCGCTCGGTCTATCATCCCGAAGTGCTGGCCGAAGGATTGGCTACGGAAGATCTGCTGACCTACTCTAAACAGCAGTTTAGGTGGGCGCGCGGCGCGCTCGATGTTATCTTCCGCTACAATCCGCTATTTATGCGCGGACTTAGCCTGCCGCAAAAAATACAGTATCTTTCGTCGGCGAGCTTTTATCTCTCGGGTGCGTTCGTGGTTATCGACGCGCTTCTGCCCATTATCTACCTGTACACCGGCATGGTACCGGTACAAATAGACGGCATGCTTTTGGCGGCGGTATTCCTTCCATACCTCTTCTTTACGCTCTATGTGATTCAGCGCACGTCCAACTTTACGTTTACGTTTCCCTCGCTTGGCTTTTCGATGGGTGCATTCAACATACACTTGAAAGCGCTCTGGAAAGCCGCGACCTTTCAGCGATCTGGCTTTAGCATTACCGAAAAGAGCCGCGCCAGCGGGAACTTCCTGCCACTCGTTAAGTGGCACATCCTGTATATTGCGGCGGCGCTCGTCGGCGTACCTATCGCACTTTTGCGCGAGGGATACTCGGCTTCGCTCATCAACAACGGCGCGTGGGTTCTCCTAACCTCGATAATCTTCCTGCCATTTATCCGCGCCGCCCTACCGGACAAGGCAAAAGACGCGTCTACCGCAGTACCACAAACTCGCGCTGTAAAAACACACACCTATGGCACCATACGCGGTTAAAGTAGTGCGCGGGCTCTTACTGCTCGTCCTCATGTGCATACCCATTGCGCTGTCGGTCTTTTTCTTTGCCGGGCAAAGCTTGCGGCTCGACGAAGCGCAAAGCCTCTGGCAAAGCGGCCGCAGCGTCGGCTACATCTTTACCCTGGTTGCCGAAGACGTGCACGTACCGCTCTACCATGTCCTCCTCCATTTTTGGCGCATTGCCTTCGGCAACACGGTCATTGCCGCTCGCAGCATGTCGCTTGTGTTTTATATCCTCTCCATTCCCGCGCTGTACGCACTTGGTGCGCTGGCCTACAACCGCCGCGTCGGCTTTTTTGCGGCGTTTCTTTTTTCCATCTCGCCCTTTATGAACTGGTATGGAAACGAGATACGCATGTACACGCTGTTCACGTTTTTTGTCATTCTCAACCAATACTTTTTTGTAAAAATCCTCAAGAGCAAAGAGCATAGCGACCATGTGTGGGCTCTCTACACCCTAACCGCAATCCTCGGCGTGTTTTCGCATTACTTTTTCTTTTTGAGCCTTGCGTCGCAGGCGGTGTTTTACTTTTTGCAGCGCAAGCTCTTTCTCGAAGGGTCCCTGCGGCGCTTTGTGTACGCCATGCTGATCGTGTGCGGCGTCTTTTTGCCGTGGGGTTTATACGTGCTCCATTTGGGACAGGCCGCCAACCAAGAGCCGCTTTTGGCGGTGCCGACGACCATCAACCTATTTAGCACGGTGTCGCAATTTGTTTTTGGATTCCAAAACGACAACATCAACACGGTTCTGCTTTCGCTGTGGCCCATTACTATTTTGTTTGCGTTCTTGGGGCTACGCAATCGTGCCGGCCACGCATCGCTCCCCCAGACGCAGTATTTTTTGATCACGCTATTGGTCTCGATCGCGATAGCATTTGTCGGCAGCTTTATCGTGGCGCCCGTGTTTGTGAGCCGCTATCTTATCTTTACGGTGCCGTCGTTGTATCTTTTGCTGGCAAGCATGTTTGAGAGCTACAGCCCCAAGTGGGCGCAGCTGGCGCGCTACAGCATTGCCGCCATCATGATAGCCACGCTTGCGGTCGAGATAGCCAGCCCCACGACGCCGGTCAAAGAAAATTACGAAGAAGCAAGCGCTTATCTTAACTCGCACGTCACTGCGCAAGATGTCGTAGTGCTTTCGGCTCCATTTACGGTGTATCCGGTGCAGTACTATTACCGCGCAGACGCACCCATCACCACGCTGCCTATTTGGAACCAGTATTCGTACGGCCCGATACCCGCCTTTAATGCCGCGCAATTGCCTGACCAGGTTACGCAAGCGGTCGGCAGCAGCCAAAACGTGTACCTCTTGTTAAGCTACAATCAGGGTTACGAAACAAACATTAAAGATTATTTTGACAGCCATTACCAGCGGCTATACACCGCCACCTACTCGGACGACTTAACGCTCTATGTGTACAAGCTGCGCTACGACACCAGCGCGACGCAGGTAACCGCGCGATAAAAAATAAAAAGAAAATCCCCGCTCGAATAGAGCGGGGATGTCTTTAATAGAACGGATAGAAAATACGAGTGTACTGTTGCCTTTTTGCAAAGGTATGTGCCGTACCGACTTGCCACTTTTTCTTCTCTTCATCCCAATACACGATTATCGCGTCGTGTTCAGAATTATAGTAGAAAAGGTTAACAGTGTCGGTCACAAGGTTGCCCTCTTCGCCGTTCGGTTGCTTATCAAGCAAATGTACAATGATCGCACAGACGTGCTTCTCATCAAATATATGCTTTTTAGGCAGCATAGTGACAAGTTCGTTGTCATACACATCTTCGTTTAGATCGGCACTCCCGACAAGAAACGTAGTGGCACTTACCGGTACCGAGTTGGGAACAATTTTGAGAAACTGCCTCCCCATGTGCGAAGTCATGAGCGACTCCCAGTCGTAAGTCCGAGGATCGTACTCGACCACATAAGTGAGCGCAATGCGCTCCCTGGGCACCAGTACCAGCATCTTTTTGAGGCTATGCACAAGTGCGTTTTCGACGTATCGGGCAAAAAGCCCTCCCCTGTTATAGAGAGCGTTCATTACCTCCTTCGGGTCATCGAACTTTTTGACCACTTTTGGCAGCGCCGTTGAAACAGCAATAGCAATGTCCGACTGAAGCTTGGCCAACTGACCGACAGTGAAGGGCGTTCCACTCATGGGGTGTTCCTTCCGGGTTGTAAAGAGCTGTCTTCTATACGAGAACTCGTATAGATCAGCTGCAATTATTATGCACTAAAATATGTATTTGTCAATATAAAAAGCCCCATGGATTAATCTGGGGCTTTTTTTGATTTTAATTTCCTCCCAACTAAGTTAGTGCGCGTTTTGGACTAGCTGGAGCGCGTAGCTCGACCACCACTGTCCTGCACTGGGGCCGCCATTGCAGTTGCCGTCACTTTCTCCCGGCGTTTTGATCCACAGGAAGGCGTCTGCTAGAGTGTTGCCGGTTTGGAGGGTTGGCTTTTGTCCAATAGCCATGCCGCTCGGGTTACACCACTGTCCGTTGCTGCCATTGCCGTTGCGCGAGGTGTCAACGACAAAGTGCTTGCCGCCTACCTGGCTTGATATCTGCTGGCCGTACGCAACTTCATTTGGCGTCGACATAAAGTTAGACACGTTAAGTGCAAAGCCGTCGGCCTGCAATATGTTCGCCTTTTGCAAGCTGCTTGCCATCGTAGCCGCATCTATCCAGTTAGAGTGGCCGGCGTCGATGTATACCTTGGTATTGCCGTTTGCTTTAAGTGTTGAGACTGCACTCGAAAGAAGCGAGAGGCGCGTTGCCTGGTCGGCGCTTGAGAGACAGTTTATTTGTGCTAACGCATCCGGTTCTAGTATGACGATTGCATTGCTGTTGCCGATTGCCGACGCAAACGAGCCTATCCACGACTGGTAACCCGCAGGATTATTGGAGCCGCCTGCAGAGAATCCTCCGCAGTCGCGCTCAGGAATGTTGTACGCTACCAAGACCGGTGTCGCGCCCTGCGCAGCCGCTGCCGACACAAGGCTATGCACGTCGTTGTAGATATTTGAGTTCCAATTGCCAAACCACGAAGCGGTTGGTTGGCTTGCAAGCACTTGCATTGCAGCTGCGTCCGCGCCGCTCAAGGAAGCGAGTTGCTTAGCTGCGTCAGAGTTAGGGTCAACATATAGCTTGCTTGTGTTAGCAGGGCTAAAGGCTTGCACCTGGACTAAAGGTGCTGCAACTACCGGCGCGGTTGCAGGAGAAAGTTTGATCAGCGGCTGCGGTACTGCAGGGGCAGCCGTGGATGCTACTGGAGTTACGGTTGTGCTCGCTGCAGGCACATTGACCTGCTGAGCAGGCAGAGTAATCGGCTGGCCGTTGTCGATGTAAATGCTCTCGGACTGCTGCGCAATAATGGCGCCGTTTTGGCGTGCAATAAAGTTAACCGTATAGGGACCGCTGCCGTGCCAATTCCAGCCCGACACGTCAACGCTTGCCTCTTTATGCATTGAGTCGGTAGAGTTGTTGTCCATCCAGTTCCACGTGCCGCCGTCTACCTGCCAAAACATTTCGTACTGCGAAGGGTCGAGGCCCGCGACGGTAGCCTTAAAGGGCTGCGTGCCGCTGACATGCGCGCCGTTAGTCGGCCACCATGCGTTTATGCTGTTAGAGTCCGCGGCGGCGCTCATCGCAAGCGTGCCGCTTATCATTCCTGCTAATACTACGGATAAAACTACTACGAACGCTTTGCTTGAATTAATTTGCATTGTTCAAACAATTGTATAGATGTCTCTTTGTTGACCGCAACAAACTTTAATCCTCTCGTGAAGAATGCGTGAAATACGTTGCAATGTAAGCGTAGATTTCTTCATACAGGTTCATGGGCATTTCATAAAAACCCTTGAAAGCTCGACCGCATAGTTGGAAAAATGCCGATTTTAGGCTACAATCGCGAGGTTCCCCTATATGCGGGAGTAGCTCAATTTGGTTAGAGCGCTGCCCTGTCACGGCAGAGGTTGCGGGTTCAAGTCCCGTCTCTCGCGCAAATGGAAATCCGGCTTTAGGCCGGATTTTTCTATAGGTCTGCGAGAGCAGCTAGTGAACTGCTTCACTAGCTGAGGGACTTGAACGCCGGAGCGATGTTTTGCACTTGCAAAACCGCGAGGCGGGGCTGCAGGCAGATTTGCCGACGGGCAAATTTGACCGAAAGCCAAGCTCGTCTAAAACGGGGTATATACTTTAGGCAATGAAGGTCATTAGAATTTTTCTCCTCATTTTAATAATTATCGGGATTGGGCTCATTGTTACTCAAAGTGTTTGGGTACCGCAGTTAGTTGATAAAATATTGCAGTATCAAGGTGGGATGCCGCAGATGCCAATAATTACAACTCCTTCTCAAAAACCAAACACGCAGACGCAGCGGGCTAATATAAAAAGCCCTACACCTGCTCTAATTGGTCAGAATCATTCAGACCCGTTGCCTAAAGGTTTTTGGATAGAAAATGGAAAAGTCTATTATTCCAGTGTGGGTCATGCGAATGACTATTACCCCAGTCCGGATGTAGCAACAACGGCTCTGTCTGTAGCGGACCCGGCAAGCTTTAGTGTTGCGTGGATTGGAGGAAGGGCAGGAGGCTTAGTGATATTCAAAGACAGTACGAAGATGTACAGATGGTTGAGGAGCGAAGCAGTGCTGAAATCTATTCCAAACAGTGACCCGAACACATTGCACCTCGTTACTATTTTAGGACCTTACGAGGACCCACTAATTTATGGTGCGGATAAAAATCAGTTCTACTGTCCAGATGGCACGATTGGTGTGGGCATAAGTCCAAATGCAAAAGTTATATCACCAAATGATCCTAGTAACACCAATAAACCTACTTATTCGATAAACGCTATCCCTACAGCCGATGTTGATGCTGAAACATCGGGCGTCTCTATAGTTGATGGAGCAAAAACTTTTGATATGTATTGTCAGTCCACGACCAGTACTGGAATGTAAATCTTAGCCCCACTCTCCCGTATCCTGGTTCCAACAACGACCAGTAACTCGCGCACGAGCAAGAAAGCCCTTCGGGGCTTTTTTGCTACGTAAGCGAGAGCGCATATGGAACGCCTGACCAAGCCCTTCTCTCGCGCACGACAAAATCCCTGTGCAAAACTAACTGTATTCCTCACCGGAACTTCAGAGCTATACGTTACATTTTACTGATGAGCTTATATGACCCATTGGATTTTTTAACTGCAGAGCCGGCATACAGCTCTTCTTCGGTTGGCATGTTACAAGCAAGCAGCGGCGTTATCTATCCGCGGTTTAAGCGAAAGGGAGCTGCGTGGCATGGACATATAGCAGCGCTTCTGTTTATAATCGCAGTCGCCTTTTTTATCTTTTCTCTTTCGGCATTTGTATCCTCCCTTCCATCAAATATAATCACCTCGGAGAATAGCCCTCTGGCGCTTGCGGCCGCAACTCCGATCAGCTCTGCAAGCGCAGCTCAGCTTCAAGAAATACACATTGCTAACAACGGCTTAGTACTCTTGCGCGGAGCGCGCGTGGTATCAGTAAACGGCTCAACTATTACCCTTGGCATGTCGTGGAGCTCGACCACCTTTACCTGGGTCATGCACACAAATGCAAGCAGCGTTGGTACGCACGACTACGGAACGCGCTTCATTGACCACAATGGCAATAAAATTACATTAGAAAATATACAAGTAGGAAGCTTGGTCACGGTTACCGGCATGTTCGACGGCAACGCTACAGTACCTACCCTCGATGCTGATACAGTCAGGAACCTGCAATACTAGCAAGCGGTCTTACCCCGTGCACTATTCGTGTTGAAATTAAAGGCTAAAAATGCTACTTTGAGCACATCTTGTCCATAGGGGCAAAGCATGTCGGCGTAGCTCAGGTAGTTAGAGCATGGGACTCATAAACCCAAGGTCGAAGGTGCAAGTCCTTCCGCCGACACAAAGTTAAGAATGATGAGCTTGGAGCTTTACGTACACGTGGCTCAAGGCAAACATGGTTATCGGGATGGTCACTAGGAGGCCTACCAAAAGTAGTATGGCGCCCAAAATATTGAGGAGTCCTATAGTTATGGCAAAGCCAAGCAGCCACCATTTGCGGCCTTCTGTAAGATGCGCGCTGGTGCGCAAACTTTTTATAATATCGTTGTCGTCGAGTATCGCAAAACGAACCAGCGCATAACGCAGCGCGAAGTACGCCGCGGTAACAAACGCCGCTGCCACCACTATTGCCGACACTACCATTGCGGCCGTGTTAGGCAGTACCGCAAAGGAAACAAGACATACTACCAGCGCCACAATAAGCGGCACCACGGTCACAATACCTGCAAGTACCGTCGCGCCGATATACGCTATCGACGTGCGAATGGTCGGAATGATGTCTGCATATACCACATGCTTGCCTTGCGCGATGCGCAGCATAATAAACGTAAAGCCTATGCCAAGCACCACCGCTAAAACAAAAAGTACGGCACTTGCAAGCGCACCGTCGAGCGTATTGGCTAATACGCGCATTACTATCTGCTCGGCAATTTGCACGCCAAAAAGAGTGAGCAGCGTCTGAAAGATAATTTTGCTATGCTGGCGCGTCTTTTCCCAGCCAAATCGGATAGACTCTTCTATTGAAAGATGATGTTCCATATGCCCCTTATTATAGTACGAAAAAACACCCCGGTCGGGGTGTTTTTTCTATCTTGTTGCGGGGGAGGGACTTGCACCCCCGACCTCCAGGTTATGAGCCTGGCGAGCTACTACTGCTCCACCCCGCTATATAGACATTATACCCCAGCAAAAAGAGAAAAACAACTCTATTTATATATAGTCAAATTCTTCAAATACGCGCCTGTAGAGGTCTATCGTGCCCTTCGCTTCCCTGTCAGTTAATACAAAACCCTCGCCGCCGTGCGCCACATGATTGCGTATCTTGTGCGCGCTCCACGCCATGTCGAGCGTTGTAAATTGTATCGGGTTTGCCTCTTTTAACATGTCGCCGATATTTTGCCCGCGGTAGCCGCGCGCATGCAAAAGATTCCCCAACATAATATCAGCTTCAAGTATCGCGCGGCGCCAGTCGCTCTCGACGGTTGAGTTGGCCATGCGCACTACGTGGCTCCATTGCGCATTTTTAGGAACCTCAACGGTATGCTGCTCGTGCAGTTTGTGCGCGAGTGCGTCGCGGTGGTGCCAGCCGGCATGCTCCACTTCGTGCAAGCGGCGGTACGAATACACGATAAGTATGGCAAACAACGCAAACAACCCTATGCCGGTATAGGCAATGCGCGTCATCAGCTCTAGCGTTTGCGTCGGTATCTGCGAGACATCAACGCCGCCAGTCGCGCCGGTAAACGCTTGGTAGGCAAGCAAAATAAAATACTCGAGGTTAAGAAAATGAATGCTATCCACCCCTATAGTATATGGTATGTTCCGGCAATCCCTTTAAAAGAGATTAAGCCTCCACTTCCTTTCCGATAGTAAACAAAATGTCTTCGGCGCCATGCGCAGCGGTAAGCTGTATACCTACTGGCAGTTGCACTCCCTCCCTCTCCACCATACCCATTGGGACAGATATCGCGGGGTTGCCGGTAATGTTTGCGGTAACGGTAAAAATATCGAGCAAGTACATCGACAACGGGTCAGACTTCTCGCCGATTTTAATCGCCGGGCACGGAGTGGTGGGTACGGCTATAGCGTCAACTTCTGCGAGCACTTTCTTAAATTCCTCGGTGAGCTTATCGCGGGCAGCTAAAGCCTTGCCGTAGTAGGCATCGTAGTAGCCGGCGCTTAATACATACGTGCCCAGCATAATACGGCGGCGCACCTCTGGCCCAAAGCCAGCCGCGCGGCTTTTAGCATAATCGTCAAAAAGATTTTCTCCCTTTACAGAGAGTCCGTAGCGCACGCCATCAAAGCGCGCAAGGTTCGATGACACTTCAGCGGGCATGATAACGTAATAGACCGACAACGCGAGCGGCGCAGAAGGAAGTTCTATATCGACCAGCTCGTATCCTTTTGCTTGTAACTGCTTAAGCGACTCTTCAAATTTTTGTAGAACATCGCTCTCTACACCCTCTTTCAGCAAATGCCGCGGTACCCCGACCCTCTTTTGCAATGGCAAGGTCCGACCTTGCCATTGGCTCTGATCAAGCGAAGTGCTATCTAAGGCGTCTTTGCCTTTGATCGTATTAAAAAGCAGTTCGGCATCGGCAACGGTATGCGCAAGCGGCCCTGCTTGATCAAGCGAGGAGCCCATAGCAATCAGCCCCGAGCGGCTAACCTTGCCATAGGTGGGCTTAAAGCCGACCAAGCCGCAAAACGCGGCCGGTTCGCGGATAGAGCCGCCGGTGTCAGTTCCTAAGCTGCCTAGCGCCATATGGGCGGCAACCGCTGCCGCACTTCCGCCAGAGCTGCCGCCCGGCACGCGCGACGGATCGAGAGGATTTTTAGTTGGTCCAAAGGCCGAGTTTTCGGTCGAGCCGCCCATGGCAAACTCATCCATGTTGGTGCGGCCCAAAAATACTGCGCCTGCTTCTTTTAATTTCTTTATAACGGTTGCGTCGTAGGTAGCGGTGTAATTCTCAAGCATCTTAGACGCCGCCGAAACTTTGCGACCTTCAATTAAAATATTGTCTTTGATAGCAAGCGGAATGCCGAGCAAAGGGTGGCTCTCCTTCCCTTCAGAACTCTCGGCTTTGCGGCGGGCATCGGCAGCCCCGGCCTGGGCAATCACGTCGTCAAACACTTCCAAAAAGATATTAAGGTCTTTATTCTTCTTTTCAATCTCTGCCAAACAGGCGCGCGCCAAGTCCACCGCGGTAATTTCCCCCGCTTTTAGTTTTGCAGCGGCTTCAGTTATTGAAAGCTCGTTTAAGTTACTCATCTTTTTGGATTATTTTGCGCACCACGTTGTACTCGCCTTCGCGCTTTGGAAAAGCCTCTTTAACCCGGGCTTCTTTGCCGGCCATAGTGTCGCCCGCCTCGCGCGCAGCATCGTCGCGCAACACATTACGGAGCATTGGCGCTTTGGGCTCGGCACCGTCTATGGAGACCGCAGACACCTGCCCGACGTACTCGAGTATGTTGGATATATCTTTTTGCAGGCTCTCTACCTCGGCCGGGGCAAGTTCAAGCCGAGCCAAAGTAGCCAAATTCTGCACCTCCTCCTTCGATATCATTCGCTAATACTACACTAAGCAACCAGCTTTAAAAACTCCTCTTCGGTGAGCACGGTAACGCCCAGCTCTTCTGCCTTTTCGAGCTTTGAGCCGGCTTCTTCACCGGCCACTACGGCATAGGTTTTTTTGGATACTGATGAAGACACATCGGCGCCGAGCTTGCGTAGCCTCTCCTTTGCTTCGTCGCGCGTCATGGCAGCCATGGTGCCTGTAAGCACGAATGTTTTACCGGCCAAAGGCAGCATGGCAAGGTCGGACCTTGCCATAAAGTCGGGATTTTCTATTTTTATATGTTTTTTGAGCCGCTCTATTAATTTTTTATTTTCACTCAGGTGGAACCAGTCGTAGATGGCCCGTGCCACCACGTCGCCAATGCCTTTTATATCCTCAAGTTCAGCAGTACTTGCCGCTGCAATATCGTCAACCGTTTTAAACGTTTGTGCCAGCAGTATCGCGGTCTCCTCCCCTACTTGGGGGATGGACAAGCCCGTAATGAAGCGCGCAAGCGGAACATTTTTAGCAGTCTTCTTTATTGAGTCAACAAGCTTGCTTGCTGACTTGTCCGCAAAGCCCTCAAGCGTCAGCAAATCGCCCTCTTCAAGGGTAAAAAAGTCGTCAAAATGCGTCAGTAGCCCTTTTTCCATCAAAGCATCCACCGTGCTAGGGCCAAGGCCCTCTATATTAAGCGCGCCCTTGCTGGCAAAGTAACGCAACACGCGCCTTTGTTGTGCAAAAGA
>CAIJVL010000011.1 GCA_903824155.1 Candidatus Adlerbacteria bacterium | reverse complement strand
CCCTCGGCGGTGGCGGGCACAATTGCTGGTGCCTGGAACTCAAAAAAATCCTGTTGCTTCATAAACTCCCTAAAGGAGTCGATGATGGTAGCTTGTACTTTAAATATTGCCTGCAGGCGCGGATGGCGAAGTGTAAGCGCGCGATGGTCAAGCTCGGTCGGCAGATCAAGATTGTAACCGTCAACAGACATATCAAATGGCAAAGGCTCGGCTTTGGCCAAAATGGTAAGAGCGGTCACCTCAAGCTCGATATCGCCGTTTTGAACTTTGTCATTGCGGTTTTTTTCGGGGCGCTGGTTTACCTTCCCCTCAACCTGTACCACATACTCGCTACGAATTTCTTTAGCGGTCTCTATCGCGGCCGATGCGGGCAATACCACACCCTGCACCGTGCCCGAGCGGTCCCTAAAGTCAAAAAACACCATCTTGCCCTGGTCGCGCCGCACGTTGATCCAGCCCGAGATAGATACCTCCTCCCCCACTTTTGTTCCCAAATCTTTAATTAAAGTTCTTTCCATAAATTATAGTGATACGCCCACTTTCTTTCGCACATCAACCATTTTGGTAGACGCTATCGCTTTTGCCTTTTCTGCTCCCTCTTTTAATATTTTTTTAACTTCCTCTTCAGTAATGGCGTTATACTTCTCGCGCATGGGGGCCACTACCCTTTCTATATCTTCGGCAAGAGCTTCTTTAAGGTCCTTGTATTTGCCCTTTTTTTCTTCGTATAAACTTTCCAAGTCGGCTTCAGATTTAAATAACTTGTGTATTGCATATACGTTGGCTGGTCGCTCGCCCGAGGAGTCGGTGACAATGCTCATAACCGCTTTTGCTATTTCGTCTTTGCTGCCAAAGAGCGGGATGGTGTTGCCATAGCTCTTAGACATTTTTTGGCCATCAACGCCGGGCACCACAGCCACCGTGTCCGATATCTTCTCGCCCGGCTCGGTAAAGGTTTGGCCGTACGTGTTGTTAAACTTGGCGGCAGCCTCGCGCGCATACTCTACATGCTGACGCTGGTCCTGCCCCACCGGCACAATGTCGGTGTCATATAAAAGTATGTCAGCCGCCATAAGCATAGGGTAGTTAAAGAGGCCGGCGTTTGCCTCGAGGCCTTTGGCCACTTTATCTTTGTACGAATGCGCTTGCATTAAAAATGGCACAGTCACAAGCGTTTCAAATATCCAAGCCAGCTCGGTGTGCTCGGAGATGTCGGATTGTTTAAAAATAACTGCTTTAGAAGGGTCGACTCCTGCAGCCAAATAAGCACGGACGATGTCCAAAGTGTTTTGGCGCAGCTGGGCCGGGTCTTTAAGCGTGGTCAGCGTGTGATAGTCGGCAATCATCAAAAAGCTCTCGTAGCCTTCGTAGGTATCTACAAAAGGCTTAAGCACTCCAAAATAGTTGCCGATATGCAACTGTCCGCTGGGCTGTAAGCCCGTTAAAAGCCGTTTTTTGCCATCTGCCATATGAGTATGAGTGTACCAATAAAAACCTTATTTCTGAAGCCTCAAAGTCAGTTGCAAAATAATAAATTCATTGTATTATATATGTAGCAGTTTTTTTGGAGGAGATATCTAATGGTAGATACCATCGATGATCGAGTAACTAGTTTAGAACGTCGCGTTTCTGAATGGGAAGGACAAATGGGCTTTCTTCTCCCATTGACCAAGCAGTTACATCGCGAAGTTATTGCGATGAACGAAAGGCTTGGTCAAGTTGAAATCAAAGTTGATCGTCTCGAAGTCAAAGTTGAAAATCTGGATGCAAAAGTTGACCGTGGTTTTTCAGCAATGCTTGAGCAATTCAAAAAAGTTGACGAACGGTTTGAACTTCTTGAAGCCCAAGTAGAGGCATTGCCCCGCGCAGTTGCTGAAATCATCGCAAAGAAGTAATTACGAAAAACGGCGACCAATTGGTCGCCGTTCGTTTTTTTATATTCCTTCTTCCTTAAGCTTTTCGATTATTGCTCTTGCAGAGCGGGAGAGTTTTTGGGGCAGGTTTATTTTAACTTTTACAAACAAGTCTCCCCTTTTGCTGCGCTGGGTTGGGACGCCTTTGCCGGGGATTTTAAGCATCTCGCCGTGGGTCACACCTGCCGGTATGTCGAGCACGTAGTCGCCATCAAGGGTTTGTATCGTATATTTGCCGCCCAAGAGTGCGTCGGTAAGTTTGACCGAAAGCTCAGTAATAAGGTTGTTGCCGTCTTTTTTAAAGCGGGAGTCGTTTTGTACATGTACTTTTACATACAGGTCGCCCGAGAGGCCGCCCTGCACCGCCTCGCCTGCGCCGGTAAGGCGGATCATCTCGCCGCCTTCTATGCCGGCAGGTACCGCAATCTCTATTTCCTCTTGTTTACGGTAAACACCCTCGCCATGGCAGGTTTTGCACTTTTCGCTGGGGATAGTGCCGGTACCGTGACACTGGCGGCATTCTTGCACCATAGTGATGGCGCCAAAAATAGAGTTGGTGCTCTCGCGCACACTGCCCTTGCCGTTGCAGTGTTTGCACGTTTCCATCTTTGCGCCAGGCGCTGCACCGCTACCGTGGCAGGTATCGCACTCGCTTACTTTTGCAAGCAGCACTTTGCGCTTGGTGCCAAAGACCGAGTCTTTAAAATTTACTTCCAAGTCGATAGAGATATCGCGGCCGCGGCGCTGGCGCGTAGCAGAGCCCCCGCCGCCAAAAAAGTCGCCAAAGATGTCGCCCATATCGAAGCCCTGCTGGTTAAAAGCGTCTTGGAATTGGCTAAAGTCAAAGCCTGCCGCGCCGCCGTATCCGCCCGGGCCCGAGCCATTAAAGGTCTGGCCGTAGCTGTCGTACTCGGCGCGCTTTTTATCATCGCTCAGTATTGAGTATGCTTCGCTTACTTCTTTAAATTTATCGGTGTCGCCGGATGATTTGTCAGGGTGGTATTTGTGCGCCAGTTTATGAAAAGCCTTTTTGACCTCGTCTTTAGAGGCTCCCTTTTTGATCCCCAGCACCTCGTAGTAGTCCTTTTTAGATGCCATACTTGCTTAGTATTTTACCTCAAAAACTACTCTTCTGCAAGCGGCACCGAATCCTCATCATTTTCTTTGGCAGATTCAATAATGGGAGCATCTTCGTCTTCTAAAATAAATCCGCCCGCTTGAATGTTCCACAAATGCGCATAGAGGCCACCTTGGGCCAAAAGCTCCGAGTGCGTGCCGTCAGCAACAACTTTGCCGTGCTCCATCACCACAATACGGTCCATTTTCATTATGGTACTTAGACGGTGCGCAATAACCAGCACGGTTTTGCCTTCCATCAACACGTCAAGCGCCTGCTGAATTAACATTTCGGACTGCGAGTCTAGGCTTGAAGTGGCTTCGTCTAACACCAGTATTGGCGCGTTTTTAAGTATTGCGCGCGCTATTGCTACACGCTGCCTCTCGCCGCCTGACAATTTAATACCCCGCTCGCCCACCAATGTGTCATACCTTAAAGGTAGAGCCGAAATAAAGTCGTGGCAGTTGGCCTTTTTGGCAGCTTCGATAACCTCTTCATCGCTGGCCTGTTGGCGGCCGTAGCGGATATTTTCCATCAAGGTGCGATGGAATAGGACCGGCTCTTGCGGCACAAAGCTTATGGCACGGCGCAGGCTGTCTTGTGTAACATCGGCAATATTTTGCCCGTCTATTTCGATTTTGCCCGAGGTAACGTCGTACATGCGCAAAAGAAGTTTGGTGATGGTCGATTTGCCCGCGCCCGAAGGGCCCACAAGCGCCACCTTTTGCCCTCCGTGTATCGAAAGATTAAAATTATGCAATATTTCTGTCTCGATATTGAACCGAAAGAAAACATTCTTAAAATCGATAGAGCCTTTCTCTACCGCAAGTTTTTTAGCCTTCGGCTTGTCGGTTATCTCGTGCGGAGTTTGTAGTATAGCCATCATCTCGGCTGCATCGGTGTATGAATCGTAAAACCTCCGCAGCGAATAATTTATCCCGATAAGGCGGTTAAAGGTGGTCAGCAAGTATGCCTGTATAAGGTAAAAGTCGCCTACGGTAAGCAAGCCGCGGCTCCAATATATGACTGCTCCGTACACCAACCCTAATTGGAGCCCTGTCATGAGCAGAGCAAGAAGTGCCTGTGTCCATCCGTCCGAGCGCCACGAGCGCAGGTTTGCCTCGCCCCACTCTCTCACTGCTTTGCTAAAACTTTTTCCCTCGTAGGCGTTTGCGGCAAAAAGAGAAATAGTGGATTGGTTTGAAATGGCATCTGAAAGCATGCCGGTCATCTTTGAACCCCGCTCGGCCCTAACCATTCGTATTGGTTGGCGTAATCGCGAAAGATATATTTGCAGAAGTATAAAAAGCACAACCCATACCGCCAATATGAGACCAAGTGTGTGGTTCCGGATAAAAAGTATGACAGTTGCGCCCGTCACAAACAGCAGTGTTGGGAACATCTGCGTTGCTATTGAGTCGAACAATGTCTCAAAGGCGGATGAGTACCGCCCGATCTTGTGTACCAAAGAGCCGGTAAAATTGGATGCAAAAAAATTATGTGAGTGCTTGAGCACATACTCGAAGTTCTCGTTGTAGAGTCGCTCCATCACCTTTGCCTCTAGATGCTCGTTGGATTCGCGTTGAATCTGGGATATTGTCCAGTCGAGCGCCCACGTAATGCCGATGAGTCCTAGGGTTATGAGTATTGGGTGGATTGATGTGGGGCCAGGTGTAAGGGCGATCAATTCATTTAAGAATTGGCGCATAAACAGCGGCGAGGCCAAGCCCGTGCCCTGCAGGCCGATAGAACCGAGAATAACCCCAGTAAAAAGATAGGGGTGATAGGTAATTTGACGCCAATAGGCGCGGAAAACCGCGCCGGCGCTTGCCAGTTTTTTCTTTTCTTCTTTTTTCACTATTTTTATTTTAGTACGCGGCTATTTTGCCTCAGGATTATCGTTTGGAGCGCTTTGCTGGCCTGGTTCGTCGGCTGGCGGGGTTTGAGTATCGCCGGTAGGTGCAGATTGTCCGCTTGCCTTTTGCACCGCTTCGTAGACTTTAGAGAGTTCTTTCGAAAGATCTTCGGTCGCATTTTTGATATCTGCAGTCTCTTCGGAGGCCTTCTTTCCTTCAAGTGCAGTTACCTTCTCATTTATTGCAGTCTCAAGCTCGGCAGGGATTTTGCCTTTGTTGTCGCTGAGCGCTTTCTTGGCAGCATACACAGCCTGGTCAGCCATATTGTGCGCCTCGGCCAATTCCATTTTCTTTTTGTCAGTATCGGCATTAACTTCCGCGTCTTTGCGCATCTTTTCTATATCAGCGTCACTAAGACCCGATGACGCTTCAATGCGGATAGACTGCTCTTTGCCGGTTGCTTTGTCTTTAGCCTTTACGCTCAATATGCCGTTGGCATCGATGTCGAAGGTAACCTCTATCTGCGGCAGGCCGCGCGGTGCTGGCGGGATTCCATCAAGGACGAATTTGCCCAAAGATTTGTTGTCATTGGCCATTGCGCGCTCGCCTTGCAAGATGTGGATCTCTACCGAGGTTTGATTGTCGGATGCGGTTGAGTAGGTTTGCGAGCGGCTGGTCGGGATGGTGGTGTTGCGCTCGATAATTTTGTTAACGACGCCGCCCATGGTCTCAATACCAAGGCTCAGCGGGATAACATCAAGCAGAAGTACGTCTTTAACCTCGCCGCCGAGGATGCCGCCTTGGATTGCGGCGCCAATTGCCACTACCTCGTCGGGGTTAACCGACATGTTGGCCTTTTTGGCAAAGTACTTTTCTACCGCAGCTTGGAGTGCCGGCATGCGGGTCTGGCCTCCTACAAGGATAACCTCGTTGATGTCAGCAATTTTAAAAGGTGAAGCTTCCATCGCGCGTTTGGTGATAGCCATCGCGCGCTCAATGAACTCGTTAGAGAGTTCCTCAAGCTTTGCGCGGGTCATCTTTATAAGCAAGTGCCGCGGACCTGATGCGTCTGAAGTAATAAACGGAATGTTTACTTCGGTATCAACGGCGGTCGAAAGCTCTATCTTTGCCTTTTCGGCAGCCTCATCAAGGCGCTGGCGCGCGAGCGGGTCGTTGCGGACATCGATGCCACTTTCCTTTTGGAATTCGGCCGCAAGCCAGTCGATGATTTTTTGATCAATATCTTTGCCGCCCAAGTGTGCGTCGCCGTCGGTTGAGCGCACCTCGATAGAGCCCTCCCCTTCGGTACCCATGGTTACTTCCAAGACTGAGATATCAAAGGTACCGCCGCCAAAGTCAAAGACCACTACCTTTTCATCCTTCTTTTTATTAAATCCGTACGCAAGCGCTGCCGCGGTCGGCTCGTTGATGATGCGCTTTACGTCGAGGCCGGCGATCTTGCCCGCGTCTTTGGTTGCCTGGCGCTGTGAGTCGTTAAAGTAGGCCGGCACGGTGATGACCGCCTCGGTGATAGGCTCGCCCAGTCGTTTTTCGGCATCGGCCTTAAGTTTGCCGAGTATCATGGCCGAAATTTCTTCAGGGCGGTACCAGTGCTCTCCCATCTGAACCTCGATGCCTCCGGTTGCACTTTTGCGCATTTCGTACGGTACGGACGCTTTGTCTTTTTGCACAAAATCCTCTTCGAAATTGTGGCCGATAAAGCGCTTAATCTGGTAAATGGTGTTTTTAGGATTGGTTACGGCTTGGCGGCGCGCAATAAGGCCGACCAGCCGTTCGCCGGTTTTAGAGGTTGCAACAACAGACGGCGTCGTGCGTGCGCCTTCAGCATTTTCCAAAATCTGAGGCTCGCCGCCGCGCATCACGGCCATTGCCGAGTTGGTGGTGCCCAAGTCTATGCCAAGTATTTTTCCCATAGTTTTTTTAATTATTCTTTTTATAATTGTGATTATCTAGATAATCACTTGCGCTGGTCTTATAATTTTGTTGTCAATTTTATATCCTGATCTCTCGACTGACGTGATTTTGTGCTCTTTGCCCTGCTCTGCAAGCGCTTCGTGCTTGTGCGGATCAAATTCGTCACCAACCGCTCCAAATTTCTCTACGCCATACGACTTTAAAGATTCCAAAAATTTGTTTTCAATCATTTTAAGCGCGGGATCGTTCGTTTTATCGTGGCGAATTGCCAACTCAAGTACATCTAGCATCGGCAAAAGGGTCTCAATAAAGTCTGACTTGAGTCGCTCTTCCTTGTCGGCGTTAATAAGTACTTCTTGGCGCTTAAAGTTGGCAAAGTCGGCCTTTGCGCGCTGCCACCCGTCTAAATATTCCTGCTTTTCTTCTACCGCTTTTTGTAATTTTTCCCGCAGCTTCTTAATAGCTGCCGGGCCCATGTCCTCCTCGTCTTCGTTAACGATTTCTTCTTCCTCTGAGTCGTTCATGGTGCAACAATTATACACAAAAAAGCATCGAAGTCAAATATTTGGAAAGAAAAACGCCGTCAGCTTGTGGCTGACGGCGGGTTGAGTGGTGTCTCGAACGCGAATTCGTCTTCGTCGACGAGAGGCGGGTTTGGATGCACGGGACATTTGTCATTGTGCCCGACCCGGATGCTGGGGTTGATGGTATAGCCGCCCTTCCCGTCCAGGCTCACGGCTTTTGGACAGCAACACCGACGTGCGTTACTAAAAAACGTACTAATAACCATTGAGTCCTCCTAGGATTGGAACTGTTTCAAGAAAACTCTACCATACATATGGAAAAGAAAAAACCGGCTTTCGCCGGCTCTTCTTTTGAATTAACGTTTAGACCACTGCTTGCGCTTGCGGGCTTTGAGGAGGCCCGGCTTGCGGCGCTCCTTGGCGCGAGGGTCGCGCTTAAGAAAGCCTTCTTTTTTAAGCAGACCGCGCAGGTTGATATCGTAGTCGATAAGCGCACGAGAAATAGCGTGGCGCACAGCAACCGCCTGGCCGGCGATACCGCCGCCCGAGACTATAATCGTAACCGCAAACTGCTGAGTCAAAGCGGTCTTAAGAAAAGCCTCAAGAGCGGTGTTTTGCAGCGCCTCAGTGTCAAAGTAGTCTTTAGGATCTTTGTTGTTTATTGAAACGATAGAGCGGGCTGCCGGCGTGATGCGGGCGCGAGCAATAGCCGTCTTGCGGCGGCCGACTGCCTCTATGTAGCGTTCTGTTGTTTTAGTTGCCATCTTTTTATATTTTGCTCGTAAACTCGCAGCTAATTAATCTTCAATGATGAGCTGCTTTATGCGCAATGCCTGCAAGCGATTCTTTGGCAGCATGCCGAGCACCGCTTTGCGGATAACCTCGCGGTTGCCCTTGCGAGCCGTGAGCATAGCATAATTTTCTATCTTTTGCCCGCCCGGATAGCCGCTGTAGCGGACGTACGTTTTGTCCTGTACCTTTTGGCCCGACACCTTAACGCCCTTGGCGTTAGTGATCGTTACCTCTTCCTCGGCAACAATATTTTTAGCAAAAGAGGCAGAGTGTTTGCCGAGCAGGGCCTTAGCCGCTGCGCTTGCAACGCGTCCGAGAGTTTTGCCTTGTGCATCAATGGTAATCATAAATTTATACGTCTTTTATATTTAGAATTTGTTAAACAAATTCTATCATTGCCATTTTGGCAGCGTCGCCCTTGCGCGGGGCCATCTTAATAATGCGGATGTATCCTCCGGCGCGCTCGGTGTACCCCTCTGCGGTCTTGATGAGCTTGTTTGCAGTGCGTACGTCGCCAAGGGTCGATATAAGGACGCGGCGGTTAGCCAACGTGTTGGTCTTGCCGCGGGTAAGGAGCTTCTCTACCATCGGGCGGATCTCCTTGGCGCGAGCCTCAGTGGTCTTGATCTTGCCCTTTAATACGAGCGAGCGGCAAAGGCCACGCAGGAGCGCTTTGCGCTGGTCTGTCTGGCGTCCGAATTTTCTGTTGTGATTGCCGTGTCGCATAAAAGTATAAAGGGTTGAGTATAAGGTATAAGGCTATTTGAGGACGATGCCAAAAGCTCCAAGCGCGCGCTTGATCTCTTGGATAGCCTTCGGTCCCAAGCCCTCAACTTCAAGCAAGTCTGCCTCATGCTTGCGGGCCAAACCGCCGACGGTGCGGATGTTTGCCTTCTCAAGAGCAGAAACAGTGCGGCTTGAAAGTTCAAGGTCCTCGATGCGGGTCTTAAGCGCCTCGGCGGCAACTTCTCCGTTTTGCATCGCCTGGGTCTCACCCATCCCAACGTCTATCGGAAGCTCCAAAGACTCTTCCTTAAAGCCAACAATAGCCTTGAGCTGGGTGATCATGATCTCGATAGCCTGCTCAAGCGCCGTGCGGGGCCCTAGCGTGCCGTCGGTCTCGATAGTGATGCGCAGGCGGTTAAAGTCGGTGCGGTCGCCAACGCGCATATTCTCTACATCGTAGTTTACGCGGCGGATAGGAGAAAAGATTGCATCTACTGAAATTTCGCCGATGTCTACACGCTCCTTTTTGAGCATCTCACGGGGTACGTAGCCGAGTCCCCTCTCGATACGGAACTCTGCGTTTAGCTCGGTCTTGTCAGAGATCTCACAGATGTATGCGTTTGGATTTAACAGACGAACCTGGCCCGGTAGTTCCAGATCTTCGCCGGATACCTTTTTAGGCCCCTTAACTTTAAGGGTGATAGTCTGTGCCTCGCCCGAGAGTACCTCGAAGCGGAGCTTTTTAAGGTTAAGTAAAATAGTTACGACGTCTTCTTTAACGCCGTCGATGGTTGAAAACTCATGAGAAACGCCGTCGATCTTGACCGAGGTAATAGCTGCGCCGGGGAGCGAAGAGAGGATGATACGGCGAAGCGAGTTGCCAAGCGTGTGGCCGTAGCCGGGGTACAGGCCGTCGATTTCAAAAGTGCCTTCGGCTCCCTCTTCGGAGACGATGCGTGGCTTTGAAGGCAATGTTATTGAATTTTCCATCATAAAATTATTATTTTAAAAATTAATATCTTAATAACTCATTTAGCGGCTGTAGAACTGAATGATGGTAGCCGGATTAAAGGGAGCTTCGGTGCTTGCTACGGAAGGCTCGGCAGCTATGGTAGCGCTAAAGCCGTCGGCAGACATCGTGAGCCATGCGGGAGTTTTGGTCTCGACGACTGCTTCAGAGCGGTTTGCAAAAAGCGGGCTCTGCTTGCTTCCTTCGCGGATAGAAACAACGTCGCCGACTGATACTTTGTGTGACGGAATAGAAAGGCGCTTGCCATTAACGGTTACGTGCGCGTGGCTCACCATCTGGCGGGCTGCACGGCGGGTTTTAACAAAGCCGGCGCGGTAGATAACATTGTCGAGGCGGGCCTCGAGGCGGTTCATGAGGCCCAAAGTTGAGTCGGTGCCGTGCTTTTCCATTGCCTCATGCACATAGCGTGAAAATTGGCTCTCTGAAAGACCATAGGTAAAGCGGGCCTTTTGCTTTTCCAAAAGCTGCGCACCAAAGTCAGAACCGCCGCCGCGCTTGGGGCGCGAGGTGCGGCGCGGGGCGTTTGCCTCGGCGAGTTGATACTTTTGCGTTTGGCACTTCTCGAATACCGATGAGCCAAGGCGCTTGCAGATTTTGTATTTAGGTCCAACAATCATAAAATAATATTCAAAGATTATACGCGGCGGGGCTTCGGAGCGCGGGGGCCGTTATGCGGTACCGGCGTCGTGTCCTTAATAGAGCTTATATGAATGCCTTTGGTCGAAAAGGCGCGTATAGAAGACTCGCGTCCTGCCCCAACGCCTGAGACAACTACGGCTACCTCTTTAACACCCATCGCCGTTGCGCGATCGCCTAGCAATTCGCCTACTTTTGCAGCTGCAAACGGAGTGCCCTTTTTAGCGCCAGCAAAGCCAAGGCTGCCGGAAGACGACCAAGAGACCACGTTGCCGGTCGCATCGGTCAAGGAGAGCTTGGTGTTGTTGTAGGTTGCCTCAACGTACAAGCGGCCGGTGTCCATCTTGCGGCGTGATGCCCGCGATGAAGAAGCACGGCCGCCGCCGTCTTCGCCCCCCTTTTTGACTATTCGTTTCTTACCCATAGGATTTCTTTTTAGTCTTGATGCGAGATTATACTATATATTTTACGTCTTTTCAACCTTGCGGCGACCCGAGCCCATGGTCTTACGGACGTTGCCACGGATAGTGCGAGAGTTGGTTTTGGTGCGCTGGCCGCGTGCCGGGAGGCGCTTTGCGTGGCGCGAACCGCGGTAGCTGCCGATATCCTTAAGGCGCTTTATGTTGCCCGCGACTTCGCGCTTAAGATCTCCCTCAAGTTTGATGGTTTCGAGTATTGCGCGAATGCGTGCCTCTTCTGCTTCGGTCAAATCCTTAGTCTTGGTCATCGGGTCAACCTTTGCTGCAGCAAGTACGGTGAGTGCGCGCGAAGGGCCAACTCCATACAAAAAATTAAGCGCATAGCGGATACGCTTGTTGTCGGGGAGAGTTATACCTGAGATACGCATGATAAAAAATTATTAGCCCTGGCGTTGCTTATGACGCGGGTTGGTGCACGTAACATACAAGTAGCCTTTGCGGCGTACAATCTTGCAGAGCGCGCAGCGCGGTTTGATTGATGCTTTTACTTTCATATGATTTCCCAAGGTTCGACCTTGGAGAGCCCTGAGCTAAGGTCGAACCTTAAAGCCTTCGGGTGATGCGCCCTTTGCCGCCATACGGGTCGAGCTTTACCATCACTTTGTCCCCTACGAGGACTTTGATCCGGTGCAGTCTCATTTTACCCGCCAGATACGTCAGCAAAATTTCCCCCGATGGCAGGGAAACTCTAAACAAGGTATTAGGAAGAGCCTCTTCGACTATTCCCTGTACTTCCTCGGCCGATGTATCCATTAACTGACAATTCCTATAGTAGCAGACTATTAAAATGCGGTCAAATACGGGCTTTTATAACCGCTTAGCTGCCCACGGCGACGCTAATTTTAGCAGGGTCTGAGGGGAATGAGCTGGTCCAGAACGGACGTATGCTTGCCTTGCACGGCGTAGCCGTACTGCAGCTAATCGCCGGAGCAAATGACTTAAGGATTGTTTCAAACTCAGCCTTTGGTTTGCCTACCAAAGCCTGCTGCAATGCGTTGGGGTCAAACTGCCACACCAGCTTGGGGTTGCCCGAGAGTGCTAGTTTAAGCGGGCCTGTAGCGGTGCTCGTGGCAGAGAGTGCTACAGAAATTTGCGTTGGGTCTGCAAAGGTAACGGCTTCGCCCGAATATCCCTGGACAGTTTGCTTTGCGATTGCCGATGCCAGATCTCCGGACTTTATAACGTCGGCACTTGCGCTCGCGCTTTGCGAAAGAATCGCCGTGTTGTTAGGACCGGGAGTCTGCACGATATCTTGGTATGCAATGCTTAGCGAGCCGGATATTACAATAAGGTCTTTAGGCACTTGGCTCTGGACCATATCGTTCATGGCCTGGCTTAAGCCTTGCTTGAGTGCTTGCTGAGCATTTACCAAGTCGGTTTGCGCAACGGCAGGCTGTGCCCCTACCAAGCCTCCGCTCATGCCGGAAGTTTGTGCCGAAAATTTGTCGTATTTGGGGTCACCCTTAAATCCGGGGATCGTAAAAGTGGTGGCGCCGCGGTTATAATCGGCGCCAGGCTGGTCTGCGTACGCAATAATGCTTACGGTACCCGCAGTTAAGCTTCCATCGGCAGCCTTTTTAGCGCCTGGTATGGTCACTGCGGTATGTATGCGGTAAATTTTGCCATCAGGTGCCTGGAAGCGCGTGTTGGTCACCAAGTCCTGGCTTGCGGTGCTGTACATATTGGAAATAGTTATCAGGCCGCTTGCAGATAGCGATACTTGCTTGGTTCCACTGGCTGGAACCGAGGTAGATGCGGTGCGGGTAGTAGTAATAACCTGATACGGCAAGACGCCGGCGGGTGCGTTAACCTGCGCTTGTATGGTAGAGGGTGCGGTAACTGTTGCCGAACGCGGCGTTACGGTAACAGTTGCGCCTGCGAACATCGTAGACATAAGTAGGCCTATAACTGCGCAAATAACGACGACTGCAACTAATATCCAAAAAAAGCGGCTACCCAAAAAACCCTGTCTTGGGCGGGGGCGTCGGGGGGGAGGATTACTAAAGTCTTCTTCGTACATAGGTTGTTCGGGCTCTTCAAATTGAGGCTGCGTCGCATTGGGCACTCGTGCCGGCCTGTGGCCGGGCGGCACCGGTATGTTGCGTATCGATCTATCGCCTCTTGGCGTCATATCCCGCATATATGTTTAGTATACACCTTAATTGTACCAATATTCACAGGGCGTTTTTATGTATGAACAGCGACTCAAGCAAAATGTACGGGTCATGTATTGCTCCCCGCTCAAAATGATCGGCAATATGATATGGTAGCAGCGCCTCAACGGTAGAATCTTCACTAAAAAGGCCGGAGACGCGCGGGTTGTCGGCAATACTTTTTGCAAACCACTCGCCAAGCGGCTGCTCGCCTACTACTACAAGACTGGTTGCAGTGCCTGCAGGAAGCAAAAGCTCCGCGCCTTCGGCAAAGGTGTCGCTTAGATGCCTGCCAGCGACCAAAAGCGGCTCGTAGCACAAGTCATCTTTGTGTTTAGTGAGGCTAAGCATCGAGCGCGCTTCGTGCTCGGACAAATTGCCATGCGTTTGCAAAGTACGCAGTATGCTGCGCGAGCCCAGCGGCACCGTGCTGTACCCTTTTGCCCCGCGCTCGCTTAAAAGCAGCAATTCTAAAATTTCACCTCGCAATGAGACTGCCATGGTATCGACCTGTTTGCCTATGGTGCGGCTGCCAAACACAATAGCGTCGGCCGATGTGTAAAAGGATACAGGCAGATCACCAAAAGCGCTCTTTACTGCCTCTTTTATATACTGGCGGATGCCCGGCACATAGTGTGGGCCACCGCTGGTTAAGTTGGGACTGCCCCACGGTGCCGCCAAAAAAATTACTGCTTTTGTTACTACTCCTAAGCCTTGCAGTGGCGCATGTACGCGCATGCGAGCGGCAACTTCGGCCGAGTATTGCAGCGAATGTGCAAGCGTCTGTTCAAGCGAGTGCGTAATGTCGCTGCCGGAGCGGCTTTGGGTAAGCGGTAAATGCTGTCGTTGATACGAAAGCACCTGCGGCTGCGTTTTAGAAAAATCAACAAGAGCCGCGCCAACCGAGCCGCTTTCGACATCTAAAAGCAGCACGGTATTACCTTGTGCCCGTTTCTTGCCAAACATGCCTAAAGTATATCACTACTGCAAGACCGCTTTGATGCGCCTTATTCCCTGTGCTACAGCTTCTTCTTTTTGGATTTTAAATACGCCTGATTTGGCTAGCTCGCCGGTGTGGGTTACGTGCGGGCCGCCGCAGAATTCTATCGAAAAGGCATGGGCAAAGTCCGGGGCGGATTCTGTCGCCCCTTTTGGCCCCAGCGAATACACGCTGACGCGCTCGGGGTACTTGGCGCCAAATTCATGCTCGGCATGGAGCTTTTCAGCCTCCTCAAGCGGCATCTCGCTGCGGGTCATGGGCAGGTCCTCTAGTATCTTTTCGTTCACTATCCGCTCGACTTCCCTCTTTTGCTCATCGGTCATCTTTTGCGGGTAATTAAAGTCGATGCGCAAACGCTCTTGGGTAATGTTG
>CAIJVL010000010.1 GCA_903824155.1 Candidatus Adlerbacteria bacterium | reverse complement strand
TTTGGCACGCGCAATTTTATATATAAGAGAGAAATGCCAATATTTGCTCCACAATCGAGCACGCGTAACGAGGCATCAGTGGGGTCAAGATAATACTCTTCTTTAAAAAATATCTCGTTGAAGAGTCCTGCAAAATATAATACGGAAGGGAAGTAAAAAGCATACGGCCCCAGAGGGATGTAATGTAGGCGACCTTGCCTATCGCCGCGTAAACGCGCCAACATATAGTAAAACATGAATAAGACCGCTCCATAAAATCCAAAGGATTTTTGCAAATAGGTAAAGTAACCGAGGAAGCGCGTGAAGGCGGTGAGCATATCAGGTACTTTAAAGTAAACATTATTATTGGACACTGGCAAGCTATGGTGTATCTTTACTCCAATGAATCAGTCTGTTGGTATTGATTTAGTCGAGGTGGCGCGGTTTTTGCCGATGGTTGAGGATAAAAACCACTCCTTTTTGCAGAAATCTTTTACTCCGGCCGAGATTGCATATTGTTTTAGCCTCACCAATCCGGCGGAGCATTTGGCGGGCCACTTTGCCGCCAAAGAGGCAGCCAGCAAAGCGCTTGGCGTTAACGAATATCCTTTTATTGAGCTGGAGGTGCGGCATGCGGCCAGCGGTGCGCCGGAGCTGTGGCACAAGGATATGCGGCTGCCGGTAAGCGTTTCTATCACCCATACGGCAGGTATGGCAGCAGCGGTCGTCTTAAAGTAAACTGAGGTACTATGGCAGCAACAAAAAAGTGTATTGTACTGGACCTAGACAACACGCTGTGGGGAGGGGTGGTGGGCGAAGACGGCTTGGAGGGTATCCAGCTTTCGCTTAAGGCGCCGGGCAATAGCTTTGTGGCCTTTCAGCAGGCACTACTCGATCTGTACGGTCGCGGCGTACTGCTGGCAATAAACAGCCGCAACAACCCCGATGACGCACTGGCGGTGCTGCGCACGCACCCCAACATGATTTTAAAAGAGCAGCACTTTGCCGCGCAGCGCATCAACTGGAACGATAAAGCCGAAAATATTAAGGAATTGGCAGAGGAGTTAAACATCGGTTTGGATTCAATGGTATTTTTGGACGACGATCTGACCAACCGCGCGCTGGTGCGCGCCATGGTGTCGGACGTGGAGGTGCCGGAGCTGCCGCAAGATCCTGCCGAGTACGCGCGGTTTTTACATTCGCTGCCGTACTTTCCCGTCAATGCAACGACCGACGAAGACACGATGCGCGGCAACCTGTACGTGACCGAGCGTTTGCGCCGCGAGCAGGAAAAGGCGTACGAGAGCAAAGAAGATTTTTTAAAAAGCCTGCGGCTCGAGCTGACTGTGTATGAAGATGATGCCTCATGCCTGCCGCGCCTGTCGCAGCTGACCGAAAAGACGAACCAATTTAACATCGACAAGCAGCCGCTGGGCGAAGAGGAAATCGCCGCGTATGTAGCCAATCCAAATGCGCGCGTATGGTACGCCCGCCTTACCGACGCGTTTGGCGATTATGGCGTAGTCCTGTTTGCCTTGGTAGAGTTACAGGGCGGGATTTGGCATACCAGGCAGCTTTTGATGAGCTGCAGGGTGTTTGGCCGCGGGGTGGAAGATGCTTTTTTGGCGGCGCTGGCAAAACGAGCAGCACAAGAAGGTGCTGAAACCCTTACCATTGCGTACACCGAAACTCCCAAAAATATCCCCGCAAAAGAATTTATCGATAAGAACTTTAATACTCAGTCGGTAGCCGTTGCCGACGTACCGCCAAGCCCCGCATGGATACAAACCATATATGAAAACATTTAACGAATTGGTAGTCGAAATACTGCATATACCCGAGGCGGATATCCGCGACAACCTTGCAAGCACCGACGTGCCCGACTGGGACTCGATGAATTATCTTATTTTTATATCCAAACTAGAAGAGAATTTTGAGATGTCATTTAGCATGGACGAAGTCTTGCAGGCCAAAAACCTTGGCGATCTGCGCACGTTGGTTGAAGAGCGCGGTAAAAAATAATATGGAGGCAAAAGATCTGCTTTTTAAAGATATTGCCGCAGGAGACTCGGCGCATTTTGAGCGCACTATTACCGCCGGGGATATCGCAGCGTTTGCAAACCTGACCGGCGATACTAATCCGCTGCATGTAAACGAAGAGTATGCCGCGCGAACGCAGTTTGGAAAACCGCTCGTGCACGGCATGTTTTTGGCCAGCCTCCTTTCAACCTTAGTCGGTATGCATTTGCCGGGCAAGCGATGCCTCTACTTGGGCCAAACGCTGCAATTTAAAAAGCCCGTCTTTGCCGGAGATACCGTACGCGTGACCGGCGCCGTTGCAACAAAAAGCGATTCGACGCGGATACTCACAATCGCTACGGTCATTACCAAAGGCGGTGAGGAAGCGGTAACGGGCGTGGCAACGATCCAAGTCCTTAACTAATTATATGCAAAAGAAACTCGCCCTGATTACCGGAGGCAACGGCTACCTGGGTACAGCAATAACTAAAGAACTGGTAAGCCGCGGATGGGAAGTGGCGTCTTTGTCCCGCTCGTCTAAACAATTTCCTTGTGATGTAACTGATGCCGTGTCGGTACAAAACGCCGTACAAAAGGCGGTGCGTGCGTTTGGGCCGATATGTGCCGCCATTCATGCGGCGGCGGCGCCTCTGGAGAGAATTGCCAAAGATGAAGCAACCGCAGACTCTATCGAAAAAGAAAAATCAGTTGCCGTTACGGGCGCTAAAAATCTGTTTGAGGCGATAGCTCCACATATACTGACCTGCGGTGTATTTATTGCCATAACCAGTGATGCTACTAAAAGCGCTGGAGAGTTGAAGATGGGAGGCTACATTGATGCAAAAAAAGAGATGGAAGCATTTGTACATGGGTTGCACGCGCCCTTTCGCACCGAGTTATGTAGTATAGGATTTCTCCCCGGCGGGTTAAACAGCGACTTGCCCGAGCAGGTGCGGAGCTTTTTTGCCGCAAAGTCCAAACCGCTAGAACAAGTAGCTACAGAAATTGCCGACTTGTGCGGGCAACAAAGATAAGTCTACTTAATAATCCCATCCTTTTTAAGCGTGTCTGCCAGTACTGTGCTGAACGTTGCCGCTCCAGCTTCGGTTAGGTGTATGCGGTCTACGAATAGGTTGTTCGGAAGGTCAGGATTTACCCGGTCCTGAAAGTCTATAAAGTGCATGTTTGGGTAAGGAGCTATGGTTTGCGAAATGATCTGCGCAAATTGCTTGTCTATTGTTTGGATAGTTTGGCTTTCGTTCTCTTCGCTCCATAGCGGTGCAGTTGGGCCGATATATATGACTATAGGAACTCCCGTAGCGCCCAGCGTTTTAAGCGAGCGTATAAATTCTGCTTGATGAAGACCGCCGGTGCGTGCGCCGGCGTACCACGCAGTATCCGGGTTGGCAGGAGTGCCTGCGAGTACGTTTAGGACGCCGCTTTGGGGTACATAACCTCCTGTTTGCAGCTGTGCCGCGGTAATGTGTATATTATCGACGCTATTGAAAGAAAGTACATTTTTAAAATGGATGAGGTAATAGCCGGCAAATGCTTTGTAATATTTGAGCGCGTCTTTGATCTTTTGCGCTCCCCACGGCTCGTTTTCGACAACTTGCAGGTCGTCGTGCTGTACGTCAAAAAGAGCGTCGTTAATATCATAGGCGCTAACGCTGAGTATGATGAGCGGTTTTCTATTAAACACTCCGCCTCCGGCAAGCGCCGTATAGGCTTGAGTAAGTGAGGTACCTCCAACGGCGACGTTTGTTGAGGTGTATCCACTCTCTTGTGTAAATGCCGATGGAATAAGATTGGCTTCGGCTCGCGAGTCGCCGGCAATGATAACCTCCGGAGTTTTTGGGGCGTCCAACACGAGTTTGGCAACTTTATCGTCCATACTAGCTTGTTGTATGTAGAGTACATACGGCGTGCGCACGCTTATGAGGATAAAGAATAGTAAGAAAGGTAGTGCGACCAGCGCAAGCTTGCTACATAACTTTTTGATCCCTAATTGCATACCAGTTACTTGATAATGCCTTCTTTTTTAAGAGTGTCCGCAAGTAGCTTGCTAAATACCGTCGCGCCGGACTCGTTAAGGTGTACATAGTCTCCAAAGGCTTGGTTGGGCAGGATGCTTGAAGTGTCGCTTGCCTCAAAGTTTATGAAGTGGATATTGGGATAGGGGGCAATGGCGTCGGTAATTACCTGTGCAAAATAAACATCTGCGGGATCGGCCTTGGTGCCGGCGTTGACCATTTTGCCCAGTGGGGCGACGGGACCTATATACAAAACGACCGTATCGTTGGTGGCCCCAAACCCCTGTATCGCCTTAACAAACGCTTGTTGGCGCAGGCCTCTCAGGCGCAGGTCGGCATACCAACCCAGCGGGTCAAAAGGGGCGGCTCCGTTGTGAGGTGGCGTCAGTACGTCGGTAGTATCCGCAAGGTAACCGCTGGTTTGTACAAGAGCCGGGCTCATATGCTGATAATCAAAATGAGCAAAGCGCATCAAACTTTTGGTATAGGTAAGGTAAAAAGTTATGTAGCTGTTGTAGTAGGTAATTAGATCCTTTATTTTTTGCATTCCCCAAGGCTCATTGTCGATGATCGTTGTATCAATAAACTGGTTGTGACCTTGGGTGTCGTTAATGTCATACATGCTCACGCTGATGATAATAAGCTGTGCATGGTTAAGCACCCCCGTATGCTGCAAAGTGTCATATGCCTGAGCGAGCATGAGGTCTCCGGCTCCTACGTTTACCGAGCTAAGGCCAGTCTCTTTAGTAAAAATGGCAGGTATAAAATTATCTTGCGCGCGCGAGTCGCCGTCTACAATAACCTGAGGCGTTGACGACGCGTCAAGGACAAGCTTTTGAATTTTATCCTCCGCCAAAAATTGTTGCTGATAGGTTGCGTAGGGAACGCGCACTAATACACTGATAAAAAAAAGAATAAAGGGACCGAATACCAATGCAAGCTTGAACCATAGTGTCCTTACCGTGGGCCGCTTCATATTAGAATTGGAAGTAGATAAACTGCGAGCCGGTATTTACGTTTAAAGAAATAGTCAGATAGATAATTGCAAAATAAAACCCCCAACGGACTATGGTGTGCTGGCGGGCAAGCGTGGCAAATATGCTGTCATTCCGACCCAGATATTCGCACCAAAATATAAATGCAGATAATACAAATGCTGTTGCCAGAATGCGCGTAGGGGCCAGGACCGGCAGTTGAGCCAAGTTGGCACGGCTCATCAGATGGGGAGCGCCGCTTAGTATGTGTGCCAAAATGTACCACGCATCGGCTACTGTGATTGCGCGGAAAAATACGCATGTGACAGTAAAAAGGGCAAAAATGATACTGGCTTGCAGGGCTCTATATATACGCGGTATGCGCACGAGACCGGCTGCTGCAACAAGCTTTTGCCGGGCCTTTTCGGTGATACCTCCAAAGACTATGTAAAAACCGTGCAACAGGCCAAAGATGCCAAAGGTCCAGTTGGCGCCGTGCCAAAAGCCGGTCACTAAAAAAGTAAGCAGCACTGCCGCATAAATTTTGACCGGCGTGACCTTTTTTTGCGAAAGCACCAGCGGATAGTAAAAATAGTCTCTAAACCAGCTGGAAAGGGAAATATGCCAGCGGCGCCATAACTCGGCTATCGACTTGGAGGCAAACGGGCGGTTAAAGTTTTCGACCAGGGTAAAGCCCATGACTTGCGCGGCGCCGAGCGCGATGTCGCAGTATGCTGAAAAGTCGAAGTACAACTGCAACGTAAAAGCTACGCTGGCTACCGCAAGCGACAATGCATCGTAGTGCGCGGGATTTGCATACGGGCCATTAACCAGTAGTGCCAGGTTGTCTGCAACGGCCATCTTTTTAAAGAAGCCCCAGACCATGCGTATGAGGCCGGCCTTTACGCGGTCATAGTCAAACGCGTGTGTTTCGTAAAATTGCGGCAGCAACTGCTGCGGCCGCTCAATAGGGCCTGCCACCAATTGCGGGTAAAACATCACGTACAAGGCATAGATGCCAAAATGATGCTCGGGCTTAAACTTGCCGCGGTACACCTCGATAACATAGCTAAGGCTTTGAAAGGTGTGGAAGGAGAGGCCGAGTGGCAGCGCAAGAGAGAGGGCGCCTATGGGGTACTTCCAATCTAAAAATGAAGCAAGCGCGGCGACGTTAACGTTAACAAAGTTAAAATATTTAAATACAAAAAGTACTCCAACGGTAGAGAGTATACTTACGAGCAAAATGTACTTGCGGTGCTTGCCCGTGGCGTGCTCGAGCAAGCGGCCGGCGGTATAGTCGACCACAATGAGCGCAAAAAGCACTAAAATATAGGCCGGTATAAAGGCCATGTAAAAGATGCAGCTGGCAATCAGCAAAAGCAGCCAACGCCACTTTTGCGGGGTCCAAAAATACAGGATAGTGACGACCGGAAAAAAGACTAAAAAGGAAAGCGATATAAACGACATATTACTTTTGGGTCTTATGCTACACTACAATTCATGCGATTGCGAGATATCAAAGGAAATATAACGGTGCGTTCTTGGTGGGCGCTTCCGCTGCCCGTTGATGGCATGTGGTTTTTTGGCACTAACCTGCAAAATGCCAAACATGGCTGGAATGAGCCGGCGACCGCAAAGTTTATCAAGGATACGTTAAAGCCCGGACAAACCTTTGTAGATATCGGCGCTAACTATGGTTACTATTCGGTGTTGGCCGCAAAATGTGGGGCGAAAGTTATTTCTTACGAACCGGACGAGACTTCGTTTAGCCGCCTCAAGCGCAACTTGCACATAAATGGAGTTACCGCAGAAGTACACAAGGCTGCCGTGTCTGATCACGAAGGTACGATTGATTTTTATGTGGTTACAGGAGGTGCAGGCACTAACTCGACGCTTGAGAGCGTTATAGATGCGCCAACGGTTAAACACTCGGTGCGTGCAGTGCAATGCACTGCTGTCTATGACTTGTGCAAAATAGACGTTGAAGGGGCCGAATTAAAAGCGCTCAAAGGGATGACCCATCACGGGCTTATTATTTGTGAATTAAATCCTGCAGCGCATGAGCGCCAAGGTTCAAGCCCGCAGGATTTTTTAAATGGCATTCGAAACTTAGGCTGGTCAATCGAAGACATTGAAGACGGTCCGATGAGCGATGCCGATCTTATTGCAAAAGCAAAAAGAAACACCGTGCTTAACCTTTTGCTCAAGCCAGCTATTATATAAAGAAAAAGGCTGTCCTGTGGGACAGCCTTGTTGTTACTGCGTCGCGATCGGCGGTTTGGAGGTGCCGATCTTGTACAGCTGCTTTTCAAACAAGTGGCGGCGACCGAGCGTGCTGACTTGGTCGAGAGTATCAGCGACGTCGTTCTCTGGGCCAAAGACATCTTTGTCCAATGCCATTTGAGCCAACCTGCCGCCATCCCCGAAGTACGTAAACGTGTGGGGATTTTGTTTGATAGGCTCGGGCAATTGCTCGGGAGACTCCAGATGCATTTCATGCGCAAGCGCATGAAGGCGCCGGTCAAGCTCCGCACCGCCCACTTGCTTGCGCAAGTGTTCGGTCGTCACTTGTCCGATCCGCTCCCATTGCCACTCGTTGTGAGTGAGGTTGGCAAGTGTGCGGCCCAATTCGCGGGCCTTCGGCATTTTTGCCAGCCAGTTGAACATGCGCTGGAGCCGCCACGACTGCTCGCGATACCGGTCGTTGTCGGCCTCGTCGAGGTACTCGATAGTGCCGACACGCTGCCGCTCGCCGTCGTTGACGAACGTTCCCGTGACTTTGTCCTTTTTCTTTGCTTGATAAAAGACGTCAGCCATAGCACCATCGTTGCGGACGGCTTGCATGTTGACCAAGGGCTGCAGAGCCGGCGGAGCGCTTGGGTTGATCCCGAGCTTCTCTACCATGGGCTCGATGTCCCTGATGCCGCCGGCCGGATGCTGCAAAGTACTCATTTCATACGAGCGTTCAACGAGGTCGTCGTTGTTGCTGGTATGAAAGCCAAAGTTCCTGCAGATGGTGCCGATGTCGGTACCGCCGTACGGAGCCAAGAGCGAGCACCAAGCCATGGTCGGGTTGATCCGGTTGTTGAGATCGAGCGTCGAAAGGTCGGTCTCAAGGTCCGAGAAGGGGATCGCCAGAATCTGTTCGGTCCGCAGCGACATGCCGCGGCTCATGATTCTGTCGCACCCTTCGAGTATCAAGTCTTCCGGCATATGCCGGAAAAGCACCCGGTCGCGCATGAACTGGCTTCCTGATTCGATAGCCAGCGTGATGCCCGTGCAGCCCGCCTCGCCAAACAAGTCGAGGCGTTCATTGCCCACCTCATGCCGGGTCAGCTCAAGGCGGATCTGCGCGTGGAATTTGACTCCCACTTCGCGTTTCCACCTTTTTGCAAACTCCTTGACCCAGTCGAGTTTGTAGCCAAAGATGTCATCTTGCCAATACACCACCTCAAGCGGCCACTTTTCCTTAATGGCGAGAGCCTCTTTGATCAGCTCGTCGACCGGCCGGTTATTAAACGCAAAACCTCCATGCATCTTGTTGAAGGTCGGCGCGTAACAATACGTGCAGGTAAACGGGCAGCCCACCGAAGCAAACATGCTTTTGATGGGGCTCCTGGCCAGCTCGGGATAGCGGTCGTAAATGATGCTCCGGTCGGGGAGAGGAAAAACCTCTTCGCGGCCGCCTTGGTCGAAATGGATGCCTTTGGGCAGCCTGCCTTCGATGGTGTCGCGCAAAAGGCCGAAGCCGCTTGCCTTGACCACCCAGTCGGCATGCTTGATGCAGTCGTCGTAAAAGTACGTTGCATGCGGGCCGCCGATAACGACGGGGACCCCCATGCCGCGCACTACGTCGCATGCCTCAAAGCACTGCAAGTGCCAGCCGGTCCAGATCTGAAAGCCGACAATGTTGGGCTGCCAGTTTTGGATAGCTTCGTAGAGCGGTCCAAACTCGTAGTCGTCGCCCTTGTGATTGACGAGGATAACCTGGCAGTCCCACCCCATATCGCGGAGCGTGCCTGCTAAGTAATGGATGCCGAGCGGCTCGATACTGAAGTACCGTGCCACAAACATAAAGCGCTTGCGGCGCGCGAGTGGCAGGGTGCCAGTCATATAACTACTCCTTTTCCTGTGTGAACGGTTAACGCGGTTCAGATGTTCGTCTGCCCCAAAGTTAGCATAATTTGTCCCGGCTTACCATTACTTTCTTTTGGCAATAATATTGCTAAACATGTATATATTTGAAGACTGTTTTTCGGGGTCTATGTGCAGCCAACCGCGCGGGAGCAGGCGATACAATTCGTACTCCGGCAGCAGCTGCGCGAGTTGGTAAAGGCTCGTGTTGCTGTAAAGGTGCACATGGTTGAACTCAAACTGGATATATTTTGGCGCCAAACTCGTTAGCACCTGCTGCATGCCTTTAAATACCGCCAGCTCGTGGCCCTCGGTATCTATTTTAATAAAGTCTATTTTCGTAATGCCAAGCTCCTTAACTAAAGTGTCGAGCGTCTTAAGAGGTACCTCTTCCTGCAGCGCAGAGCCTGCGCCGGTTTCTGAAAGGGTAGCCTTTTCCGAAAGGGCATCGCGCGAGTACAGCACTGCCATGCCGTTGTGGTCTGAAATAGCAGCGTTAACGGTATGTATGCGGCCGGCATATGCAGTCGCGGTTTTTTGCAGCGCAGCAAAAGAAGCCCCGGCAGGTTCGATACTATATATGATTGCTTTAGTATCCCTGGCCAGCATCTCGCTGTAAGCCCCCACGTTTGCACCTATGTCGATGCAAACTTCAGGATTTTCCTTTGCAAGAATATTTTTAACAAACCACTCCTCGCCGGTATGACGCGCATTGTCGTATCCTAACGCATGCAGCGAAAGGTTAAGGTGCAGGAGATGCAAGGGCGCCAGAGTGGCCCGCCCCAACACAAATCCGTACATATTGGCGAATCTCCAAAAATAATAAGTCGTCTTTTTCATATGCACACTGTTTACTATAGACCCCTTTTTGCTTTCAGTATATCTTTAGGCCATGCAACAATCTGTTATTACACAAACTCGCGCATACGTACGAAAATATAGTTTTTTAATTCGATATGGCGTCTCGGGCGTCATAGGCGGGGTATTGCAGACGTTCATACTCTACGTGTGGGTATCGGTGCTCGGGCTTAAGGACTACTATCTGTGGGGATTGGTCGTAGGTTTTTGCATTACCCTAATAGTAACCTTTAACCTACAAAAATATTGGACGTTTGCCGGCCGTTCGCAGCAGCACCGCACACATAGGCAGCTTGTGTTGTATGCACTTACCGCTTTGGGCAGCCTCGCACTCAATACGCTCCTTTTGTTTTTGAGCAAGCAGCTTTTAGAAGGTTTGGGCTACGATTTCTTCCATGTATGGTACTTGGTCATGCAAGTGCTGATTATCTTTGTGGTGGCGTTTGCGAGCTTCCTGGTGAACTATTTCGTTACCTTTAAGGAATTAAAAAAAGACCACGCCTCCGTTTAGGAAGCATGGTCTTTGCTGATGCGCTTTGCAGGATTACCCACTACGGTGACGCCTGCGGGCACGTCCTTGGTTACTACGGCTCCGGCACCTACGACAGAATGCTCGCCGATGATAACTCCGGGAAGTATCGTGGCGTTGGAACCAATTGAGGCGCCACGCTTGACGAGTGTCGGAACAACCTTCCAGTCTTGACCGATCTGCAAGGAGCCGTCGTCGTTAGTGGCGCGGGGGTGCATGTCATTGGTAAACATAACACCGTGTCCGACGAACACCTCATCTTCGATAGTCACGCCTTCGCACAAGAACGAGTGTGATGAAATTTTGCATTTCTTGCCGATGACGACACCTCGTTGGATTTCGACAAATGCTCCGATCTTTGAATAGTCGTCAATACTGCATTCGTAGGCGTTTACAAAATCAAAGATTTGTACATTGTTGCCGACTTGTACGTCACGAACGTTCTTCCGTTCAGTCTGCTCGGTTATGATCTGCATTTTGGGAACTCCTCTTTCCAGAAAGAACAATAACAAAGACTATTCGTTTTATCAATTTTGATGCCGCCGATTTCTTTTAAACATTTGAATTGCCCACACGAGCTTTGCCGTTTCAAGCAAGGCTTGGAGCACTACGCGAGGCGAGGCGCCTTTGCTTTTACCCGAGGTGCGCGGATGATAAAAAGAGACTACCTCTACAGCCCTTTCATCCTTGAGTAAAAGTTTGGCGCACAATTCGCTCTCGATCAATGAACTATGGAGCTTCCAAGGAAATGATTTGATAGCTGCTGTTTTATATATCTTGACCCAGTTTACATCTTTAAGCTCGATGCCGTTTAAAACGCGGTTTATCTGTTTATTGGCGGCAGAAAGAATAGTGCGAAAGGAAGAGTATTCGACATTTTCTTTTCGGTAAAAAGAAACAAACGTATGTGGATCGATATTTAAATAGGGAATGAGCTCGCTCACGTCAAATTGCCCGTCTGCCGGTACTGCGGTCAGGTTTTCGTTTTGTGCTGCAGCGTATCCGTCTCGCAGCGTTGCACCTATTCCGGCGTTTTTCTCGTGGCGGATCACTTGTATGACGTCTGGGTGCGCGCGGGCAGCGTCCAGTATCTTTTCATACGAGCCGTCAGTCGAGCCGTCGTCAACCACTACTATTTTGTAGAGGCCCGGGCGATACCGGTCAAATAGCTCTGCAATACGGTCGATAACCTCCCGCACGGTCCCTACTTCATTGAAGCAGAAGACGACAATAGACCAGCTTTGGTTCATGTGTATGAGTTTACCGCATCAATGACACGATCAACCTCATGGTCGGTCAGCTCGGGGAAGAGCGGCAAAGACACGCAGTGCTCGGCAATGTGCTCGGCATTGGGTAAGTCACCTTTTTTGTAACCGAGATACGCATATGCTTGCTGTAAATGGCAGGGTATAGGGTAGTGGAGGGCTGTTGTGATGCCTTGCGAGGTTAGGTGGTCAATAAACTTTTGTCGGTTGGGAGTGGTGACTACAAACAAGTGGTACGCCGGCGTTGCACCGGCGGTTATCGCTTGCAAGGTAACTTTCGGGTTGATGATGCCCTTGCGGTACTTTGCTACGATGCTAGCTTTGCGCGCGTTCCAACTGTCCAAATGCGGCAATTTTGCTGAAAGTACTGCGCCTTGAATGCCGTCCATACGCATGTTGTATCCAATAGTCTGGTGTACGTAGCGCACCTCCGCACCATGAGAGCGCAATATCTCCACGCGACGCGCTACTTCTTCGGTATTAGTGGTAACCGCACCAGCTTCGCCGTAGGCACCCAAATTTTTGCTTGGGTAAAAGCTAAAGCAGCCTGCCGCTCCTATACTGCCCACTTTCTTGCCTTGGTATAGAGCACCATGCGCTTGCGCGCAGTCTTCAATAATCTGTATGTTGCGTGCAGACGCTATTTTTTGAAGCGCTCCCAGATCTGCAGGTACACCATATAAGTGGACTACAATGATCGCTTTTGTTTTGGAAGTAATAGCCCTTTCAACGGCAGCCGGATCAATTTCCCAGGTGTCGGCAAGTGAGTCGACAAACACCGGCGTTGCGCCAACGTACGAAATACCCCATGCGCTTGCAATAAAAGTATGCGCAGGAACTATTACCTCGTCGCCCGGCTGTATGCCAAGTGCAAGGAGCGCCAAGTGCAGCGCCGACGTGCCACTATTAAGCCCGCGCGAGTAGGCAGTGCCGCAATATGCGGAAAATTCTTTATCAAATTTATCAGCAAAGGGTCCGCCCGAAAAGGCGGTCGCTTCAAGTACTGATTCGATTGCCGGAGCGATCTCGGGCTTAAGCTGTGCATACTGGCGTTTGAGATCAAAAAAGGGTACTGATTCCATATGAGTGTTAGGGATACTAATAAGTTGTACTTCAGCGCCCCCTTTTTGTATAGAACGGTCGGCTGCGTCCAGTATGCGCACTACCTGGAGTCCGAACGCCGCGTTCGAAACGGGTGTGCTGCCGGTCGTGACCGCTTGTACAAAATCCTCGACCATGAGTCGTAGCGGTTCCTTGCTCTCAATCTTGGGTATATGTATATCCCCGCTCCGGTAGTCCATGTACAGCCGTTTTTTTTCCTCATCGGTGCGGACGGTGTAGCCAGTCTCGTATACTTTGATCTTTTCGGTCGGCTCATTGTCGTCATACACGATCATTTTTTTGTCACCGGCAATGAGTATCTGCCGTATTTTTACCGGCGAGACCCACGAGGCGTTTACATGTGCGATGATCCCGTTGTCATAGCGCATGGTGAGATAGGCGATATTCTCGATCCCGTTCTTGGTGTGCGATGCACCTACGGCATTTACCATAGTGGGCGCCTGTCCGATTAAGTACAGGAGTATGGAAATATCATGCGGGGCAAGGTCCCACAACACATTTATATCGCTTTGGAACAGTCCCAAGTTTATGCGAGTGGAACTAAAGCTTTGGATCTGCCCAAGCTCTCCGGAGTCAATGAGTTTTTTTATCATTTGCACCGCGCCGGAGTACAGATAGGTGTGGTCTATCATTAGCACCAGATGCTTTTCTTCGGCAAGCTTAACCAGTTCCTCGGCCTCGGCTAAGTTGCTGGCGAGGGGCTTTTCAACGAGGACATGCTTGCCTGCCAAAAGCGCGGCTTTTGCAAGCGGGTAATGCGTATTGACCGGGGTGGCAATAACGATTGCATCGATGCCGGACGATCGTATGACATCAGTAGCATCCAGTGTGGTTTGTATCGCCGGGTATATCCTTCGTATTTCGGCAAGCCGCTCGGGATTGGCGTCTGCCACTATCACCACCTCGGCACCGGGGTGTCCAAGCAGATTGCGCACCACGTTTGGTCCCCAATAGCCGTATCCAATAACCCCTACTTTCATATCGCAAAGACTATAGCATAAGAAGGTAAAATCTAAATCTGCAGCATATACGGGATGCTATCCATGAAGTATTCGATTTGACTGTAAGGTGTGTACGAGTAACGTAGTAAAAGTAGCTGCGCCGCTTGAATTCAAGTGGATTTGATCACCAAATTTCTCATTAGGCAATGTCGTGGAGGTATCCTCGGTTTCAAAATTAATAAAATACAAGTTTGGATATCGCGCAACTGTTTTCTTTATGAGGCTCGCGAAATAATCGTTTCTTTCTTTCGAAGTTTCGTCCATTGATTCCTTCCATAGGGGTGCCAAAGGTCCCAAGTATATAACCACGGTGTCGGTCGTCGAACCCAGCTGTTCAAGGGTTTTTATAAACTCACGTTCCTTGAGACCGCCTATCCGGTAGTCTTTGTTGTAGGGTTCAAACGGGTCACCAATGGTTGTCTTGCCAATTAGTCCTCCATCAGTTGCCACCAAGTATCCTTTGGCCTGTGCGACCGCATCTGGCATGCGGACATTTTCAGCAGTCGAGGTAAACTGGAGGTCGTCTTTGAAACGGTCGACATAATAATGTACGTATGATCTCCAATAAACAAAAAGATCTTCGGCTTTGCGCGTGTTCCAAGGCTCTGTGTCGACGACTGCTTTGTCGATAGGTTGGTAGTCCCGGGCGGCGTCATTTATGGCAAAAAGGCTTACGCTAATAATGAGAAGGTTGTGTTTGTTGAGAAGTCCGTTTGAATCTAGAGTGTCGTACACCTGGCCGAGCACTTCGTTGCCGGTTGCTATGTTGACACCGCTAAGTCCGGACTCTTGTGTAAAAAGCAGCGGCATAACGTTGGCTTCGGCTCTTGAGTCGCCGGCGATTATGACTTGCGGGGAGGTGCTTGCTTGTAAAATAAGCCTATCGACCTTGTCTTGCATTTTTGCTTTTTGCAATTCTGTTATATACGGCGTAAAAAACATCACCAAAATAAACACTACAGCAAAAGGCAAACCGATTAGGGCTAATTTGAAAAAGAGTTTTGTAATCGCAGAATTTTTCATATCAGAGCCAGAAATAAATAAGGGGACTTGCGCTGTAAAATGGATTGCCGAGTTGCTCTCATGCTACTGTATCGCCCTAGTAAAATCTATGGCGTATACTAGCTCGTAAGTATGGAGCATCCGACGCCTGGGCCTTTCGAGACAAAGTTGAGCGGCTATGTTGAATGGTGCGTACTTGCTCTTGCGGCGGCAATACTGCTCGTGGCGGGCTCGTATAAACTCAGTGAAGCGCCGGCGGTATGGTTTGACGAGGGTATCTATTCGCAAGCGGCAATGAATCTTGCCGAGCACGGCACACAGCAACTGCAGACGGCCCCTGGCACTTTTATATCCAACTCTTATCTGACCGTCGGGTACCCGCTCTTTTTTCCAGTCAGCATTTCGTACCGGCTCTTTGGCGTTGGTGTGTGGCAAGGGCGCGCGGTGATGATGCTTTTTATACTCGCGTTTGCCGCCGCTTCGTACGCGTTAGTACGCATGCTGTTTGGGCGCTGGCAAGCGGCGTGGACGCTACTTTTGCTAGCCACCTTCCCGATACTCTACGGCAACGGCAAGCCTGTACTCGGCGAGGTGCCGGGCATGCTCTTTCTCGTTCTTACTTTTATAGCGCTTTTGATTCTCGAGAGGAGCAATTTCCGCAACATATGGGCTTACCTGGGTTCGGGGTTTGCGGCGGGTCTGTGTATTGTGACAAAACCAATTTTTATTTTACTTCTGCCTGCGCTTGCAGTTACATGGTTTATACGCCGCCGCACAATAAAAGTGCATTGGGGTGGATTTCTTTTGGCAATCACCGCTTTTGTATTACCCGTTCTTTTGTGGGCATACATACAATTTGGTGGCGACGGTACTCTGTCGAAACAGCTTGAGTATTATCTTGCTAGTCCATACCCCACCAACGATAAGCTGGGACGCGCAATAACAAACTTTCTGCAATTTTTTACGCAGACTACGCCTTTGTACACAACAGTAACTATTGTTCTTTGGAGCGTGTCGATGTTTATTCGGAAAAGGAAGGGAGTTTTGATTTCGATCGTTGAACTCTTAATGCTCCTGTTCTGTTTCTTTATCTTGGGCGCCTATCTGCGAATTGAAGGATGGTATCGCTATTTCTTTCCAGCACAGATGACAGCGCTGCTTTTCTTGCCGTACTCGATTACTTTAATTTTTCACTATATAAGTGGAAAGGTTTTTTGGCTGCGAAAAGCGCCGTGGATACCGTACGTAGTTTTATCACTGCTAGTGACAATGCAGGCCTACCAACTCGCTCATGATTCATATGTTGCAGGATACTATCAAAGTCATGCTACAGCCGATTTGTATGCGAAACTTGGCTCTCTCGGTCCCCAGAGCAGCTTCTTTCTCGCGAATGCACCCGAGATAGCAATGTTTCTTCCGTCGAGGAATTATTATCAGTACATAAACGCGGCTCCGGATTTAATACTTGGGGCTGACCAGATCCCAATGCTTGTGGAAGGGAAAACAGACTATGCAATTGCAAGCAGCGATACCTATAAAAATAATTTGGAGTTTTTTAAAAACTACTCGCTTGCGTTTGTGGTCGGTAAGTATGATTTGTTCAAAAGAAAGTAAATACCTCGTCATTTTGAAAAAGAGCCAACATAAGGTATCAATGTACAGATGCGGATTGCCGTTATAATTCCGACCTATAACGAAGCGGGAGCTATCGGCGCCCTTTTTGACGAGATGGCAGGCGTTTTTGCCGAGGCTCCCCAGCACGAGTGGTACGTGGTTATTGTCGACGCCAACTCGCCCGACGGTACGGCGGATATTGTGCGCGCAAAAATGCTGCAATACCCCAATATCCGATTGATTGTCGAGACGGGCAAGCGCGGCATTGCGCCGGCATATGTAACCGGCATGCGGTATGCGCTCGAGGAGTTGCATGCCGATGCATTCGTCGAATTTGACGGCGACGGCCAGCACGACCCAAAAGACATCATACGTTTGATAGAAGTTTTGGACAGCGGACATGAGTATGCGATAGGCTCGCGATACGTGGCCGGCGGGGGTATCCCCAAAGAATGGGCTACATATCGCAAGATATTGAGCCGTTTCGGCAGCTTGTATGCGCGCCTACTTTTAGACCTGCCGGTGTATGACGCTACATCGGGACTAAAGGCTACCCGCGCGAGCGCTGCAAAGTATCTGCCGCTTGGCGAAGGCGAACTTCTTTCCAAGCAATATGCGTATAAGCTGCAATTTTTATATGCGCTTACACGTGCCGGAGTTTCAATAAAAGAAATTCCTATTGTGTTTCGGATCCGCGAGCATGATATCTCCAAGAGTGCTTGGTACGACATTGTCGAGTCTCTGCGCCTGACGCTGCTTATGCGCCTGCAGACGCTGTACGAGTGGCGTTTTTTGCGGGTCGTAGGCGTGGGGCTGTTCGGTTTTATATGCCAGACGCTTATTTTCGGCATTCTTGGAGTGCGGCTCGGCATTATTAGGCCAAGTAACGCTATTTTGATCGGCGGAGAGTTTGCAATACTGTCGAATTTCTTCCTGAACGAACGTTTTTCTTTTGGCGACCGCCAGAAATCTTTTCCTTTTGTACAGCGCATAGCGCGGTTTCATCTGGTGTCTTTGGGTTCGATAGTTATACAGTGGGTTTTGGTGAGGACAGCGGAGTTTGTAGCTCCCGCCAACCACCCGTTATTGTGGGCTGCCTATATTGCGGGACTTGCGCTGGGTTTGCTCTCTAATTACACCGGTTACTATTTTTGGGTGTGGCAAAAATAAAATAAACGAGGGCAGTTATTCTTGAGGCTTGGTCAGCTCTAAAAATACGAGTCCCAGCGGGAAGGGCTGCAGCAGGTATACGCGGGCATGCGGCGTTACCGCTTTGCCGACTGCAAGCAGCATGCGTTTATTAAAAAAGAGCTGTTCGGTCCAAGGCCAAAACCGACGCAATAGTTTTGGGCGCGTGAGTAAATACCACACGTGATGGTAGGAGTAGCGGTAGGGGACGCTTAATAACGCGGTGCCACCTGGCGCTAATGCGCGGTAATGTTCCTGCGCGACAATCAAAGGGTCGTCAAAGTGCTCAAGTAATCCTTGGCTCCATACGAAATCAAATTTCTCCTGAAGGCTGAGCTTAGTGCAGTCGTCGATACTAAATTCAGCGTTGGTAATATGATGCTTTGCTGCGTACTCGGCGGCTTGCTGCACTGCTATGGGAGAAATATCTATGCCAACCAACTTACGGACTTCCGGCGCAAGCGAAAGAGTAAGCGATGCACGGCCGCAGCCCATTTCTAAAATAGAGGAGTCTATGGTGAGGTAGCGGCGCAATATCGGACGAAAGAAGGCGTTATATACAGAGCGTCCAGCATCGATAATACTATCAAGCAGCCCCTGCCGCTCCCATATCTCGGTCCATTCGGCCGTTTGCTCGGTAGTTTTTTGCATAAGGCAAAGTATAACAGCGTTACCGCGTGTCTCCAAAACAACAGTATGCAAACCCTGTCAACTCTCGTGCAGGAGAAAAGGTTTGGTATACTCGAAAGCAATGGATTACACAAAGATTTTGCGCTGGGTGCTTATTATTGGTTTGTGTCTTGTGCCTTTTATCGCTTTTATTATTGCCGACGGAACGCATTTTCCGGTTAATCTCTTTTTCCCGTACATTACGGGCAAAAACTTTACCTTTCGTATTTTGGTAGAGATATTGACCGCGGCGTACGTGCTGCTTGCAATACGCGTGCCTAAGTACCGCCCGCGCGCGTCGCTCATTATGTGGGCGCTTGGCCTGTTCGTGTTGTGGATGGCCGTTGCAACTGCAACCTCGGTTGACCCTATCAAGAGCTTCTGGAGCAACTTTGAGCGCATGGACGGGTACATTACGCTCATCCACTTGTTTGCATTGTTTGTCATCTCCGGCGCGGTGCTTACGGTTGAAGAGTGGTGGGACAAATCTTTTGTGGTCGTAGTGTGGGCCAGCGTCTTGCAGGGCATCTACGCGGTACTGCAGGCCTATCACATCTTTGGCCTTGGCCCCAGCTCGCAAAGCGGCGGCCGCGCGGATACTACCTTTGGCAACGCAACCTACCTGGCCGTGTACATGCTTTTTAGCTTCTTTATCACGCTCTATTTGATGCTGCGCAAACCGGCGCGCTCGTGGATGCGCGAGACGTTTGGCAAACCAACCGTGATGACGCTCTACGGCATTGCGCTCCTTTTGCAGTTTTTGGGCGTGTATTACACCCAAAGCCGCGGCCCGCTCCTTGGTTTAATTGGCGGCTTGGTGATTGCCGGCGCATACGTTGCGCTCTACACCCGCGGCGGCGAATGGAAGACCCTGCGCAAAGTATCTCTGTGGGGGCTCGGCGCTATCGTCGTATTGGCGGTATTGTTTATCGGCCTTAAAAACACTTCGCTGGTGCAAAAGTCGCAGACGCTTTCACGCCTGGCGTCTATCTCGCTGGTCGACCGCACTACGATCTCACGCTTCCAGATTTGGGGTGAGGCCTGGCAGGGCTTTAAGCAGAGTCCTAAAACTGTAGCGCTTGGTTGGGGACAGGAAAACTTTAGCTTTGTTTTCAACAACTATTACAACCCAAACATGTATGACCAGGAGCAATGGTTTGACCGCGCTCACAACGAGTTTATCGACTGGGCTATTGCCGGTGGTTTACCCGCATTCGTACTCTATATATCGCTCTTTGTATTGGCAGGTTGGACCATTATTAAATCGCGCCTTTCGGTCCCCGAGCAGGCAGTGTTCTTGGGTCTCCTTGCCGCGTATGCGTTTAACAACCTGTTTGTGTTCGACAACTTAACCAGCTACCTCTTCTTTATAACGATACTGGCATTTGCCCACGGCCTTTCGGAAAGGAAGCCGCATGGCTGGATGTTTATGTCGCGCCCATTGGGCGACAAAGCGGTAGCCATTGCCTCGCCTATAGTGCTTATTGCGTTGGTGTGGGGCGGCTGGGCGCTTAACGGCCCCGGCATGGCCCGCGCGCAAACGCTTATTGACGCACTGACGCCGGTTGACGCAACGGGTGCCCAAAAAGACCCGAGCGTAAACCTTGCCGAGTTTAAGAGCGCGCTTGCAGACGGACCGCTCGGATACCAAGAAACGGTCGAGCAGCTCTTCCAATTTGCTTCAAACAATGTTGCCCAATCTACGACCGTAAGCCCCGACGTGAAGCAGCAGGTGTATGCGCTGACCCAGCAGTCGGGCGATGCATTGCTTGCACAACGCAAAGGCGATGCGCGCCTTGAGCTGTTCTACGGCGTATTTCTAGACCAGGTGGGGCAGTATCAGGCGGCGCTTGCACACCTGCAAAATGCGCTTATCGACTCTCCTAAAAAGCAGCAAATACTGTTTGAGATCGGCGCAACCTATCTCGCCGAAGGCGACAATAAAGACGCGCTCCCCCCTCTTAAACAGGCATATGAAGAGACTCCGCAATACGACCAGGCGCTGCTCTACTATGCAACGGCGCTCTACTACAACGGCGATGTTGCCGACGCAGACGTACTCTTGACCCGCCAGTATGGCAATGTATATGTTGACCAGCAGCAGGTATTGCAAGCGTACTTTGCCACCAAGATGTACAGCCGCCTTGAAAAGATATATGCCGCCCGCATCGCCAAGGATCCGACTGACATACAATCGGCCGTAGCGGATGCAGTGTTGCAATACTTTGTAACCGGCAACAAAGCAGTAGGCATTGCGGCGCTCAACAAGCTCATTGCGGCAAACCCTTCGGTAAAGACCCAGATACAGTCGTTTATTGACCAGATAAACGCCGGCACCTTGAAGCCGTAGTAACATACACTAGCAAAATAAAAATGATCGTAGAATCCCCGCTTCAGCGGGGATTTTGCTACACTTATCCTATGGATATACAAGAGAATGTTTCTCTGGGGCCTCTGACTACCTTTCAGATCGGCGGGCAAGCCCAATTTTTAATTACCGTACACTCACAAGAGGAGCTTGAAGAGGCTATTATTTTTGCCAAAGCTAAAAGCTTACCCAAGCTTATTCTTGGCGGAGGCTCCAACATACTGGTATCAGACTCGGGGTTTGAGGGCGTAGTCATACACATACATTTGAGCGGCGTCGAACTCGAGGAAGATACTTTAATAGCCGGCGCAGGAGAGCAGTGGGATGCGCTGGTGGAGCGCGCGGTTACCGAGGGGTTATGGGGGATTGAGAATCTTTCGGCGATACCGGGCACGGTGGGCGGAGCCGTCGTGCAAAACATCGGCGCCTACGGCGCGGCACTGTCGGAGGTTTTGAGGTGGGCTGAGGTTTTGGACACGCAAACGGGCGACGTGACGCGCTACACCAACGAGCAGTGCCTGTTCGATTACCGTAACAGTATTTTTAAGCAAAACCCGGATCTGGTCGTGTTGCGCGCGGCGTTCAACCTTTCGCGCGAGCCAAAGCCGAATGTCTCTTACAAAGATTTGGCGGCGCTTTTTAGCAGCCCGCCTAGACTCGGCGAGGCTGGCTCCTCCTTGAACTTACAAGCTATCCGGGAGGCGGTCATCGGGATACGCAAAGGCAAATTCCCCGACCTTTCGATAGAAGGCACGGCGGGTTCCTTCTTTAAAAACCCCATACTGCCCAAGGCAGAGGCCGATGCGCTTAAGGTGCAGTATCCGGAGATGCCTCTCTTTGCCATGCCTGAGACTGCGGGCGTCAAAGTACCGCTGGCTTGGCTTCTCGACCACGTACTTGATCTCAAAGGCGCGAGCGTTGGAGGCGCGAGACTTTTTGAAAAGCAGCCGTTGGTGATTGCTGCAGCAAGAAATACTTCGAGCAATGACGTACAAGAGCTTGCAGAGAAAGTAAAAAGGGAAGTAAAAGAAAAACTACATTTAGAAATTGAACCTGAAGTGAAAATAATTTAGTAAAAGTTATCCACAGATTAAAAATAATTTTCATTGTATATACGTTCTAGTTGTTCGATACTAATGACAGAGCATCGAATTGTTCTTGTAGCGTCGTCCTAGGCGCACTACACGAACGGTCGAACGATGTGAAGAACAATAGCGGCGAAAGTCGCAAAAAAACTATTATGGCAAAGAAAAAGAAAGCAGCAAAGAAGAAGAAGGCTGCAAAGAAGCGCCGCTAAATTTGAGCGGTCATCCTCTCGAAAGAAAAAACACCGATTCGTCGGTGTTTTTTCTTTCTAAAATTGTCTCCATGTGTTATAGTATTGCCTCGTATGATATCCCTTAAAACCATCTTCGGCGGCGGTTCTCACCCCCTTTTAAAGCAGGCAAAACCCTTTGTCGAAGCGGTAAACGCGCTTGAGGATACCTACCGCGGCTATACGGACGAACAGTTGCGCGAAGTTACCCACAAGCTGCGCAATCGCATTGCTGCCGGCGAGACACTCGATCAGGTGTTGCCGGATGCGTTTGCCGCCGTTCGCGAGTCGGCCGTGCGCACGGTTAAGCTGCGCCCTTTTGATGTGCAGCTTATCGGCGGCTATGTGCTGCATAACCGCGGCATTGCCGAGATGAAGACCGGCGAAGGCAAGACACTTGTCGCAACGCTGCCCGCGTACCTTAATGCATTGATGGGCAAAGGCGTGCATGTGATTACGGTCAACGACTATTTGGCGCGCCGCGACGCGGTGTGGATGGGGCAGGTGTATGCGGCGCTTGGCATGTCGGTCGGCGTATTAAACGCGGACAACTCGTACCGCTACGACTCGGGACATAAAGAGGTAGACGCCATGCGCGATGAAGAGGGCAGCTTTAGGATTTTTTATGAATTTTTGCGCCCTTCGAGCAAGCACGAGGCCTACGAGGCCGACATTACCTACGGTACTAACTCGGAGTTTGGCTTTGACTACCTGCGCGACAATATTTCTTACAACGCAAACGAACTGCGCCAGCGGGGCCACGCGTACGCTATTGTCGACGAAATCGACTCTATATTAATAGACGAGGCGCGCACGCCGCTTATTATCTCGGCACCCGCTGCCGAGTCCGAAGACCTGTACCGCACCTTTGCCAAAATTGTCACTAACCTCAAGCGCGACGAGGATTTTACGGTGGATGAAAAGCTCAAGGCTATCCAGCTAACAGACTCTGGTATTTCGCATGCCGAAAAGCTGCTGGGCATAGACAATATTTATACCGAAAAGGGCATCAAGTACGTGCATCATTTGGAGACGGCCGTGCGTGCCAAAGCGCTCTTTCAAAAGGACAAAGAGTACGTCGTTAAAAACGGCGAAGTAATAATAGTGGACGAGTTTACCGGCCGCATGCAGCCGGGGCGCCGCTGGAGCGAGGGCCTGCATCAGGCTATTGAGGCCAAAGAGGGCGTTACCGTGCAAAAAGAGAGCCGCACGTTTGCCTCTATTACCTATCAAAATTACTTCCGTTTGTACGATAAGCTGGCGGGCATGACCGGTACCGCTAAAACGTCCTCGGAAGAGTTTTACAAGGTGTATGGCTTGGAGGTGGTAGAGATACCGACCAACCGCGACGTTATCCGCAAGGACGAAAACGATTTTATTTTTCAGACCGAAAAGGGCAAGTTTGCCGCCATCGGCCGCGCGGTCAAAGAGTTAAACCAAAAGGGCCAGCCGGTACTTATCGGCACTGTATCAATTGAAAAGAGCGAACTTCTTTCTGCCTACCTCAAACGCGAGGGCGTCCCGCATGAGATTTTGAATGCTAAAAACCACGAGCGCGAAGGCGAAATTGTTGCAGAGGCCGGCAAGGCGGGCAAAGTAACCGTAGCGACCAACATGGCCGGCCGCGGCGTCGATATCAAGCTTGGCGGCGCTATGGCGACGCCCGATGAATACGAGAAAGTGAAAGAGCTCGGCGGCCTGTTTGTGCTGGGTACCGAGCGCCACGAGGCTCGGCGTATCGACAACCAGCTGCGCGGCCGCTCGGGCCGCCAGGGAGACCCGGGCGAGACGCGCTTTTTTGTGTCGCTCGAGGACAACCTTATGCGCGTCTTTGCCTCAGACACCATTAAAAATCTGATGGGCCGCTTCGGCATACCTGAAGACGAGCCGATTGAAAACTCGATGGTTACCCGCGCCCTTGAGAGCGCACAAACAAAGATAGAGGGATTTAACTTTGACTCCCGCAAGCATGTGCTCGAGTACGACAATGTTTTGGACAAACAGCGCCGCGCCATGTACGCGCGCCGCAACGCGGTGCTGGTGGGCAAGGACGAAGAGGTGGCTGATGTGCTGCTGGACTTGGCTGACGGCAATGAAGAAGTGCTGGCACTGCTTGATAAGAAAGAAGAAGAGATAGGCCGCGAGGTGTTGCTGACCGTTGCGCGCAACATTGTGCTGCAAACGCTGGACATGCTGTGGGTCGACCACCTTGAGTCAATGGAGTATTTGCGCGGCAGCGTTAACCTGCGCGCGTATGGCCAACGCGACCCGCTGGTTGAGTATCGCAAAGAAGGCACGCGCATGTACCATGAGATGGAAGAAGCATTTGCCAGTCGCGTGTTCGAGCTAATCGGTAATTTAACTAAAGAGGGAACTGCGGGCGTAAACTCGCTTGCCGTTAACGCGCCTGCCCCGGCACTGCCGCCGCGCGTGATACCGATAAACATTCCGGGTATGAATTCTGGCATGAATCAAGAGCCGCATATACATACGCACAATCATGAGGGCCATGCGCATTCAACCGAAGCAATGATTGAGCGCAACGACGCGTGCCCCTGCGGCAGCGGTAAAAAGTGGAAGAACTGCGGCCTCAAAAATACCGAAGAGCATCAGCGCCTGATGGTTGCAAAGAAATAATATGCCTCCACGCGATGCTGCAGGAGGGGTTATCGTAAATGCTGAAGGAAAGATTGTTTTGGTGTATCAAAACGGCAATTCGTGG
>CAIJVL010000009.1 GCA_903824155.1 Candidatus Adlerbacteria bacterium | reverse complement strand
GCAAATGAAATCCCTCCGACGGGCTTTGTCGGCCCGCTTACGCGCGCTTCGTTAAACGCGTGGAAATAAAATGGTATCGTAAGACATATGGAACAAGAATCTCCGCAATACGATGCAAGCACCAATGCCCTTAAGACGCTTGCCGACAAGATCTACTTTCATAAGCTGCCTTCCTACGGCAATAAAATATTTTACGCGCTCGGGTTTTTAGCGCTCACTTCTCTGACGATGCTCGTGGCAACGGGCATACTGTTGGCATTTAAGGGTCAAACGTGGTGGCTTACAAGCCCGTGGGGAATATATGTCCGCAGCGTGCATTTGTGGTCGGTGCAGGCGTTCATTGCAATTTTGCTGTTACATATTCTCGTGGTGTTCTTTACGAGCGCTTTCAAACCGCCTCGCCGGATGGCGTGGGTATTTGGTGCGACTATTTTTTGCCTTGCATTAATTCAAACTGAATTCGGCTACGGCTTGCGCGGGGATTTCTCCTCCCAATTTCGCGCGGCTTCGGGTGCTGACTTTTGGAACGGAGCGCATCTGGGCTATTGGCTCAACCCGCTCAATTATCTGCAGGCCTATTCGATACACGTGTTCATCATTCCGTTCATCATATTTTCGCTCTTTATCTGCCACTACTTGTTGGTGCGCACGTATGGCGTCGCGCTACCGTACCGCAAAGATATACCCCGGCATATCGTTCCCGCCAATCACACCGTGATGTATCTGCGCGGCGCCGTATTGATTGCGTGCATTTTGCTGCTGGCATTCTTCTTCCACTCGCCGTACGTCGCCCCGGTGCGCATTGCCGATAGTGCGCAAAGCAACCCGAGCCTCGTAGCAACAACGCTCCTGCAAGAGTTGGACCACACCTCGGACACGGCCACATACTTTGATTCCATAGATCCGTACACATTTGATACGCAACAAGTCTTTGTCATAACTCCGTATGAACAATCGCTGGTCAATACCCGCGGTGCCAATGAGTGGACTATCTTTCAAAACGAGCCCGCAGACGCTCAGCAAACTGACCTGGCCGCCGCCTATCAATATGCGGCATCAACTACGGACGCCGATGCGGTTGCCAGCACCACGAACCCGGTGATTATCATGCTTGCGACGCTCATGCCGATGGCCAAAAGCGGCCTGTACGAAGCATTGTTAGATCAGGAAAACCCGGGCAGTAACGAGACGTATACGCTGCGGTTCCTCAACGACATGAACGTGCTTGAGGATAAGGCGTCTACGCTCAACATGGACACGGCGCAGTGGGGGATGATGAAGGATGAAACGGGCAGCACGCAAAAGCTCCCGCCGGGCTCGTGGTGGTTTGCACCGCTGGGGTTTATAAACAGCGCATTTAACCTGCTCTCTAACCCCAACGGCGACCGCGATGCGGGCGAGATACTGGGGGCCATTATGCTTCTCTTCATTCTCTTTCCGTACATTCCGTACCTCAATCGGCTGCCCGAGCTGTTGCGCCTAGCACCGTTTATTTGGAAGGAGCCTCGTTAGGAAACGTGGAAAGGGTATGCACCAAAGACCTTTTTAAGTACATGGTGCGTATATATGGGTGTGAATCAATTTGAAAGTGCCCTACTGCAGCTCAATAGGGCAAACGCAGTTAAGTCTTTTGACCCAGCCCTTATAAAAAGATTGTCTGCACCCGAACGCGAAATTCTCATATCCATCCCCGTTGCAATGGACGACGGTACCACGCGCCTCTTTGAGGGATACCGCGTCCAGTATTCGAGCTTGCGGGGGCCTTACAAAGGAGGTATCCGGTTTCATAAAGATGCTGAT
>CAIJVL010000008.1 GCA_903824155.1 Candidatus Adlerbacteria bacterium | reverse complement strand
TGTGGAGGGTTGGCTTTGGCATGGCTTCTATTATATCCTTGGCTATACCCTTATACTACCCTGTGCGCAAGTACTTTACAATGTAAAGCATTAGCGCTACACTGGTAGCATATGGATTACACAACACTTGCTTCGAAAGAGGTCATAGAGAAAACAGTAGCCTCATTAACCACCAACCACTTTATGCCGGAGGTTATGGCCACCAAAGAGGCTGCACTTGCCCACATTAAAGAGATTATCCCAAAAGGAGCCTCGGTCATGAATGGCGCCTCGTTAACGCTCCAGCAGATTGGCTTTATTGACTATCTCAAGGACGGTTCGCACGGATGGAATAACCTCCACGCTGCAATACTTGCCGAGACTGATGCGGCTAAACAGAGCGACTTGCGCAAAATGGGGGTTATATCTGATTTTTACCTCGGCAGCGTACACGCGCTGAGCCAAACCGGCGAGCTGGTTATTGCATCAAACACCGGCAGCCAGCTCCCCCACTTGGCATACACTTCACCAAATCTTATTCTTGTTATTAGTACCGAAAAGATCACACCTACCCTAACCGATGCTATCAAACGCCTTGAGGAACATGTTATCCCGCTCGAGAATACCCGTATTCAGGCGCTCTATAAAATAGATACTACGTACGCTAAAACGCTCATCCTCCACAAAGAAAACCCGAGCCTTGGCCGCAAAGTACACGTGCTGTTGGTCGAGGAAAAGTTGGGCTTCTAAAGCACTTCTGGTGTAAGCTCAATGCATGCGCAATAGAACTCGCATCGCCATCTTCTTAAGCATAGCTATTGTTATTTTGTACATCGCCAACTTGGTGGTGTACGAGGGATTGGCGCTGGCGCTGGGGTTATATACCAAGTTGCAATTAACCACGCTGGGCGTTTTGCTTGGCGTATTGCCGGCCGGCTTTATCGGAATAATGATTGCAGGCTCGTATTACTACAACGTTTTTACGCGCACGCTCTATACTCTGTTGGCGGTGTACATGGGCGCGTTTGCCTATTTGTTTTTTGCATCAGTGGCCTACGGCTTAGTGGTTGGCATTGCAGACCTCTTTAACCTATTTACTTTGCTTGAGCCGCTGGGACTCGCACTTTTTGCGGGCGCTCTTGTAGTAAGCACCTATGGCGTATGGCATGCAAAGCAAATTAAAGCAGCGCACTATCAAGTGTCGCTGCCCAACCTGCCAGAAGAGTGGAAAAATAAAAAAGTGCTTTTTATAAGCGACCTGCATTTGGGCCAGCTGCATGGGCCAAAATTTGCGGAAAAAGTCGCCCGGACAGTTAACGCACGAAAGGCGGATATTATTTGTATCGGCGGCGATTTGTATGACGGGACGCAGGCGCCAAGCCCTACCATGTTGACCGAGCCTTTGCGGGCGCTGAGCGCGCCATGGGGCGTGTATTACATAACCGGCAACCATGAAGAGTTTGGCGACAATACCGTTTTTATAAAAGCAGTTAAAGCACTGGGGATTAGGGTGCTGTATGACGAAAAGATTGAGGTGCACGGCCTGCAACTCTTAGGCGTTGACTATCACAATGCGCACACTATTGACGGTTTTATAAAAATTTTGAGTAGCTTTTCGATCGATCCTGCACGGCCCTCAATACTACTTAAACACGAGCCCAACCACCTGACGCTTGCCGAAGCGGCCGGCGTATCGCTCCAGATATCGGGTCACACGCACTACGGGCAGCAGTGGCCATTTGGGCTAGTGGCGCAGTTAAATTATTTGGGTTATGCCTACGGGCTTAAACCATTTGGCCGCATGCAAATGTTAACCTCGAGCGGCATAGGCACCTGGGGTCCGCCGCTTCGTGTTGGTAGCCAAGCTGAAATGGTCGTTATTACTTTTTCTTAGACGCAGCCTGGAGAAACGCCGTAAACAGCGGGTGAGGCGTAAGCGGGCGCGAGAGGAACTCGGGATGGAACTGCGTGCCGAGCATAAAGGGGTGCACTTCTTTGGGGAGCTCGGCAATCTCGCACAGTTTATGGTCGGGCGACATGCCGGAAAATACAAGACCCGACTCCGTAAGCTTGGCAACGTAGGCATTGTTGACCTCGTAGCGATGACGATGCCTTTCGTTTATTTTATCTTTGCCATAGGCCGCGCGCGCGACGGTGTTAGAGCGCAGCTTGCACGGGTACGTGCCGAGACGCATCGTGCCGCCGTAATCTGCTTTTATTAGTTTGTCTTTTTGATCGAGCATGACATCGATAACCACGTGCTTGGCGCTCGGGTTTATCTCGGCAGTATTGGCGTCTTTAAGCTTTGCGACATGGCGCGCATACTCGATGACCATCAGCTGCATGCCATAACAGAGCCCAAAGTACGGTATCTTGTGTTTGCGGACGTACTCTATCGTGCCGATAATGCCTTCGATGCCCGTCTCGCCAAAGCCGCCCGGCACCAGCACGCCTGCATATTTGGATAGTTCGCTGTAGGACAACTTGCCGCTTTCAAAATCTTTTGAATTTAAATACACCAGTTTTGGCTTGAGCCCCAGATGATAACCGGCCGTTTTAACCGCCTCTAGTACCGAAATATATACATCCGAGAGCGTAAAGGAGCCCGAGTCAAAGTACTTCCCCACCACGGCAATTTCTACTTCTTTTTTAGACCTCTTGGACTTTTGCACGAATTCTTTCCAATCATCGAGCTTGGATTTGCGCGTTGGTAATCCAAGCACCTCGGTCAAAATATCTCCCAAGCCGTCTTTTTCATAATTTAAAGGCACGTCGTAAATACTTTCGACATCGGGTGCGGAAATAACTCGCTCGGGCAGCACGTTGCAGAAGGTCGCTATCTTTTCTTTGCGCTTTTCATCAATCGGCACGATGGCGCGCGCAAGAATTACATCTGCCTGCAAACCCGCCGAGTTAAGCTCCCGCGATGCGTATTGCGTAGGTTTGGTCTTCATCTCGCCGATATTGTTGGGTATGGGGACGTACGAGAGCATGACCACCGCAACGTCGTTAGGCGCCTCGTGTTTGAGCATGCGAGCCGCTTCCAAAAAGATAATGTTTTGGTACTCGCCGATAGTGCCGCCCACTTCAATCAGCGTTACATCAGCCTTGGATTGTTTTTGCGCTTCTTTAATGCGACGGATTACCTCAAGCGGCACGTGCGGCACCACTTCGACGTTCTTGCCTTTATATTCAAGGTTCCGTTCGCGGCGGATGATCTCTTGGTACACGCGCCCCGTGGTCATGTAGTTGACGCTCGAAATAGTTTCGCCCAAAAAGCGCTCGTAGTTGCCCATGTCCTGGTCGGTCTCGTAGCCATCGTCCAGCACAAACACCTCGCCATGCTCGGTCGGATTCATGGTGCCGGCGTCGACGTTAATGTACGGGTCAATTTTGAGCGCCGTAACGGTAAAACCTTTGGATTTTAAAATCCTCCCGATGGAGGAGGTGGCGATGCCCTTGCCGAGGCCTGACATTACTCCGCCGACGACAAAGATGTATTTAGGGGGTTGTTTTTTCTTAGAGTTGGTTCTTGTAGGTCGTGCAGCCATATTTTTACTCCTTCAATATATCAGATTTTAAGGTATCTGCTAACGGCTAGATAACTTGAAATAAGTCCCAAAATGACGCCCGAGCCGACAATAATAAGGAAGAGGAGCGCAAAGTGGTCTATATAGTAGGAAAAGACGCTGATTCCGCCAAAAAAGCTTGCGGTACTTTGTCCCAGCCACCACGTAAGCGGGTAAAACAGCAGCATGGTCACTATGCCGGCAATAAACCCGTACATAACACCTTCTACCAAAAACGGCGCGCGGATATATCCCTGCCCTGCACCCACGAGGCGCATCACGGCTATCTCTTCGCGCGAGGCGTAAATAGTGAGACGCAGCGTGTTAAAGGAAATGGCAATCGTAATCAGCACAAAGATAAGAATAATGATAAGACCAATCCATTTGGCCGAAGTGGTTATTTGCGAAAGGCGGTTAACCGCGTCTTGATGCTGCTGGTCAAAGTAATTTATCTTATCGATGATTTGCGGCTGGCCGGTTTGCAGCGCCCCTCCGCCTTGGAGGAAGTTGGCTATCGCACCGTAGGAGTTGATATCTTTGGCTTTGACGTTAAGCACAGCACCAAGAGGATTGTTGCCTAACTGATCTAAGGCTTGGAGCGTAAGCTGGTCGTTTTGATGGAGCTCGCGGAAGTTGGCCAGCGCATCGGTCGCCGAAATGTACTGGGTCGAGGCGACTTCGGGCAAAGCATTGACCTGCGTTTGAAGCGCGAGTATCTGGGACTCTTGCGCGTCGGTAGTAAAGTAGACGTTCATGTCTGCCTTGTCCCTAAACTGCTGCAAGGTGGTGCCGAGTATAACGCCCGTAAAAATAGCGAGACCGATGATAAAAAGCGTAAACACCATCATTAAGACCGACGCAAAAGACACGAAGCCGTTGCGCCAAAAGCTAAGGAAGCCGGTGCGAAATATGCGTTTGATGGTGACCCAGTTCATATAGATATTTATTATAGGATGTATTTGCCTTCCCGGTCGTCGCGGATGACGCGGCCGCGGTCCATGGTAATGACGCGCTTTTTAAGGCTGTCGATGACGCCTTTGTTATGAGTCGTCAGTATGATGGTAGTGCCGAGGTCATTGATCTTCTTTAAAATCTGTACAATTTCAAACGTGTTAACCGGGTCAAGATTGCCGGTCGGCTCGTCGGCAACGATAACGTCGGGCTGATTAACGATGGCACGAGCGATCGCAACGCGCTGCTGCTCGCCGCCGGAGAGCTCGTCGGGAAAGTTGTTGAGCTTATCTCCCAAATCTACCAACTCTAAGACGTGCGGCACGTCGGAGCGTATCTCCTCTTCGTTGCGGCCGGCCGCCTCCATCGCAAACGCGATGTTTTCGTATGCGGTTTTGCTGGGGAGCAATTTAAAATCCTGAAATACAGTGCCTATTTTACGGCGGAACTCGCCCATGCGGCGGTTCGGCACCTCGTGAACGTTTATAGATTCAAAAAAGACCGAGCCACTTGAGGGTACCTCTTCGGCCAGGAGCATCTTGATGAGGGTCGTTTTGCCGGCGCCGGAGTGCCCGACGATTGAGATAAACTCTCCCGGCTCTACCGAGAAGCTGACATCCTCAAGAGCAACGGAATTGTCAGCGTATATTTTGGATACACGGTCGTAATAGATCATTGGGAATTGGGAACAACCCTTCCATTCTACCCTATCTCTAAAAAGGGCTCAATGTTGCCCTCGAGGACGCCGGCCGCGTCGCGCACCTCTACATCGGTGCGGTGGTCTTTAACCAGCTGATAGGGATGCAGCACGTACGAGCGGATTTGGCTGCCCCACTCAATTTTGCCGGAGTTGGTAGAGAGATCGTTTACTTTTTCTTTTCGTTCCTGCTCAAGTTGGTGGATCAATTTTGCCTTAACGATAGCCAGAGCCTTTTCCTTGTTGGCACCCTGCGTGCGCTCGCCGTCTACATGGGCCGATATGCCTGTGGGCACGTGTACGATGCGCACGGCAGTCTCGCGCTTGTTTACATTTTGGCCGCCGGGGCCGCCGGAGCGCGCCATTGTAATTTCTAAATCCTTTTCGTCGAGCTCAATATTGCCGACTTTTTGCAGCACCGGCAAAACTTCCACCAAAACAAAAGAAGTTTGGCGCTTGGCGTTTGCATTAAACGGAGAGATACGTACCAAACGGTGCACGCCGTACTCGTTTTTTAAAGTGCCATAGGCGCCCTTCCCTTCAACTTCGATCGAAATATTGCGGTAGCCGCCGTGATCGTTTTCATTTTGATGCAGTACGCGCAAGCCCCAGCCGCGCTTTTCTATATATTTGCGATACATGGCAAGCAGCATGCGCGCAAAGTCCTCGGCATCGTCGCCGCCTGCGCCGGCTACAAAGGTAAGTATTGCATTGCCGCGGTCATAGCTGCTGCCCCCTTCCGCCTCAGCCTTCAAATCCTGCAGCTCTTTTATACGAGCTTGCGCCTCTTGCGGATTATCCCAAAAGTTGGGCGCTTGCATAGCCGCCTCTATTTCGGCGATGCGCAAAGCCCTATCTTGATCATTGGCTTCATTATCCATTGGAGCCGAGGGGGAGGATCGAACTCCCGACCTGCGGTTTACGATACCGCTGCTCTACCAGCTGAGCTACCTCGGCGTGTTATTTCTGGCTCCGATACTATCGGGAGCCGAAGGCCGGAATCGAACCGGCGACCTACTCCTTACCATGGAGTTGCTCTACCATCTGAGCTACTTCGGCTTTTTGCGAACTTCCCTACCGTAACGCATTTTCATCTCTTTTTCAATATTGGGAATTGCGTAGAGAAAATGTGAACTTCAGACAACTTTAATAGTGCCCGCAGTATTGTGTACGTGCACGGGCCAACACAGCAAGAAACAGATTAAAAATACATGAAGAGGAGTGTAACGGTAAAAATGACCAGCCGTCTTAACAAGCACACGATATGAACAAACCGATTTCACTCAGCATATTTTTTCCAGCATACAACGAAGCCTACAATATACGCGAGTCGGTGGAGCGCACTATTGGCGTTGTAGAAGAATCTCCCTATATAAGCGAGTATGAGATATTAGTCGTTAACGACGGAAGCCGCGACAATACCGGTGATGTAGTTGAAGCACTTGCGGAAGAATACCCCAAGGTGAGGCTTATTAACCATCCTAAAAACCTGGGGTATGGTGCTGCGCTTAAGACAGGCATCCGCGAAGCGCGCCTCGCGTATGTCTTTTTTACCGACGCCGACCTGCAGTTTGACATTATCGAGCTGCAAAATTTGCTTGTCCATTTGGAAAAATATCCGGTCGTTATCGGCTACCGCGCGCCGCGGCAAGATCCGTTTATGCGCCTTTTAAATGCGCGCGTATGGAACCTGCTTAACCGCGCCCTCTTCGGCCTTAAGGTGCGAGACATTGACTGCGCATTTAAAATTTTTAAACGCGACTTGGTCCAAAATCTGCGCCTGCGATCGGGGGGCGCTATGATCAGTGCCGAAACGCTCATACGTCTCTCGCGCCGCGGGATAGCCATTAAAGAGGTGCCCGTATCGCACCTGCCGCGCGTTGCCGGCTCGCCGACCGGTGCCAAGCCCGCCGTTATTGCACGCGCTTTCGGCGAAATGGTGCGCCTGTATCGCGGCGAGCTGGGGCTGGTTACGCAAAAAGAGGCGCTTAAGTTTATGTCGGTCGGCGTTCTTAACACCCTCCTCGATGCCGCCGCCTACGTAGTACTGACGCGCGAGACCAGCGTATTTAGCGAGCATTTGGTCGCAGCCAAGTTCTTTTCATTCCTGGCGGGAACGGTCTCGAGCCTTTTGCTCAACCGCTCATGGACGTTTGGCGTGCGCAGCCGACTTTCGGCGGGAGAGGTCGCCCGTTTTTACGCAATGACCTCGCTGTCAATCACGCTCAACGTAGCAATCATGAACCTCTTAGTATCGTTCGGCATGTACGACTTAACAGCACTCGCTATTACCACGGTCTTTACCTTTGTCGCCAACTTTACCCTCTCGAAGGTGTGGGTATTTAAAAAAGGCACCGAAACAAAAAAAGTATATGTCTAAACTATATTCAAAAACAGCACAATACAGTATTGCCGCAGCCGCTACGCTGATGCTCTTTACGGGCGCGCCGGCTTTTGCCGCAAAGAAAAGTATCGGCAAAAAACCCCGCACGATATTGCAATCGATAGAAGCCGCAATAGGCGTGGGGCAAAGCGCCACCGCGCAAGCGGCGGGCACAACTACTGCAACTACAACCGCTGATACTGCTGCTTCTACTGCAACTACCTCGAGTGACACTACAACTGCAAGCACAACAGCGACCACTAGTACGCCTGATCCCCTGCCGCCCCCGCAGCCAGTTGAGACGCCCGTCCTTACCCCAACTCCGGCGCCTACGAGCACTGAAAGTACAGTTGATAGCGCAACCTCAACGCCTCCCGCGCCGGCAGCAACAACGCCAACCTCTCCTTTTGCTGAAACACTCAGTGCCATAGAAGCGGCAATGGCCTCGGCAAAGACGCACATATTCCCAAAACAATTCCCAAAACAAGCAGCCACGAGTACCGCCAGCACTACCGGAGCTATTGCAACAACCGGCATTGCATCGCTTTTCCAGGGTTCGGCAATGGCAGGCAACGTGTACGCCACTAATAAATTTGACCAGAGCGAGACGTACAAACTGCTGGCACTTTCGCTTGCACTTGCGGCTGCAGGATTATTCCTGACCAACACCAAAGTGTTCTCGCGCACGTACAAAGACCTTGCCGACGTCATTATTGTGGGCGCAGAACCGAGGCAAACCAGCCGCTCCCGTGCCTAAATAAAAAATTGTATGGGAACTAAATTACTCGGGTACATACTCGTTGGCGCGGCGGTGATCGTTTTGGGCGTGGTGATCTATACCAACAGCGGCAAAAGCAACGTACCGCTGGTGTTTACGCCCGAGCAAATATTAAATTCGACTTGGCTCAACTACAAAACTGAATATCTGGAACCTTCTACCTCGCGCACGCTCGACAAACAACGCAACAACATCACGACTTCCGAGGGCGAGAGCTACACGATGCTGCGCGCAGTATGGCTCGGCGACAAAACTACCTTCGATAGTTCGTGGACGTGGACCAAAGACAACCTGCAGCACAAAACCGGCGACAAGTTGTTTGCGTGGCTCTTCGGTCAACAAAGCGGCAGCACGTACGGCATACTGACGGCGCAAGGCGGCAACACGACTGCGAGCGACGCCGATACCGACATTGCGCTGTCGCTGGTGTTTGCGTACTCGCGCTGGCAGGACCCGCAGTACTTGGGCGATGCGCGCAGCGTTATTACTGATATTTGGAACAACGACGTAGTGGTAGTGAACGGCACGCCATATATGTCCGCCGACAATCTGGAAAAATCTTCGACCAACCCGAACGTCGCGATAAATGTCTCGTACTTTAACCCCGCCGCGTATCGGATATTTGCACAGGTTGACCCCGCGCATCCATGGCAGCAGTTAGTCGACAGCTCGTATGCTTTGCTTGGACGCACCATTTCTTCGCCGCTCGATAAGTCAAAGAGTGCCGGCTTGCCGCCCGACTGGATAGAGATGAACCGCACGAGCGGCGCACTGGGCGCTCCAACCGGCAGCACGACCAACACCACTAACTTTGGATTTGATGCTTTGCGCGTGCCGTGGCGCATTGCGCTCGACGCCGCGTGGTTTAAGGATCCGCGCGCAAACGCGACGCTGCAGAGCCTTTCCTTCCTCGGCACAGAGTGGAAAGCAAACGGCAGC
>CAIJVL010000007.1 GCA_903824155.1 Candidatus Adlerbacteria bacterium | reverse complement strand
GCCTCTTCGAGCACGTTGTAACGGCGTTCCATTTCTTTTCCGGCCCAACGCAGGGCCATGATCGCTTTTTTAGGATCAGTAATAACCGGCGTTAAGAGATGCGGGATCTGGTTGTACATCGTAAGCTCCACGCGCTTGGGGTCGATCATGATAAAGCGCAGCTGCTGCGGTCCGCACCTATAAAGGAGCGAATTGATAAGCGTGTGTATCGTTACCGATTTGCCCGAGCCGGTTGCGCCGGCAATAAGCACGTGCGGCATTTTTGCTATGTTGCCAAAGCTTGAGCCGCCGGCAATATCGCGGCCGAGCGCAACCAGCAAAGGCTTGCTTGAGTTGGCAAACTCCGGCGCCTCTAGCAGCGTGCCGAGGCCTACGGTAACTTTGGTTGAGTTTGGCACCTCGATACCCACCAAAGACTTGCCAGGTATCGGCGCCTCAATGCGCACCGGCGAGGCAGCCAGAGCCAGCTCAAGGTTGTTTTGAAGCGCGACTATCTTTTGTAACCGCACGCCCTCGGCGGGCTTGATAGCGTAGCGTGTGACTGATGGGCCTATCGATATCTCGTCGAGCTCTACCACAATGCCAAACTGCGAGAGCGTTCTTTTTATTATATTGGCGTTGCCTTTAATATCTCCAACGCCCGGGCGGCCTTTGTCGCGCTCTAAAAGAGAAAGCGGCGGGGGAGTGTACTGGCCTAAAAGGCTCTTAAGGTTGTCGGCGGCCACTTTGGCTGCAACGGCGGCTGCAGTTTCTGTTTTGATAGCCGTACGTGCTGCCATAATAGGTGCCGCCGCAGGCATAACCGGCACGTTTTCATTCTCTTCATCTTGCGACGCAGATTCATCATCGTTACCCATATCAAGGCCGGTCAGCAGCGGCTCCTCATCAGTATCTGAATCTGCGTTGCGGCTAAAGAGGCTTGCGTACAGGCCTGCTATTGTTTTGCCGGTCGCGACAAAAGGCTCGATGCTTATCCTTCCTTCAAGCAGTACCAACAAAGATATAAGTGACACGCCGCCTAAAATTATCAAAGAAGCATATACGTCAAAGTATTGCACTGCTGGGTTGGCAATGTACTGGCCAATGAGGCCTCCGCGATTGGCAACTATGGCCAAAAACCCCAAGCCCGAAAATACAAAGATAACTGATGCGCCGATTTTAATCGGAGTAAAGCCGCTCGACTCGGTGCGGAGCGCGTTGCCCGCCAGCATAAAAAATATAAGCGGCAGGAGGAAGTAACCGATGCTGCCTAAGAGGTACCCAAAGAGGGTATAAAGGTCGTTGCCGCCGCTGCCAGCTACGCCAAGGCCTGCCAGCGTAAGCAGCACGCCGCCAATAAAAAGCAGCACGACCATTATCGAACGCAGGGTTTCTTGCGGGATGCCCGGGCTGGTTTGCTTTGCTGCTTTGGTCCCTTTTGCCATGTTGTTTTTCTTTCCGTTTCTCTTTACATTCTTGCTTGCCATTACGCTACCCATAATACCACCTGTGGACAACTTCTTCGAAGAAGAAAAATAGGGAAGAGGGGCTTTTCTGATATTTGGTTAAGAATGCGCTTCAGCTTGCAGTTAGATGGCTTGCAGAGTAGTGTTAAGGGACACGGACTGTCCTTAAAATGTCGCTGAAATGTCTGATACGTTCAAGTACTCTCAAGGCCAAATAAAAGACAAACCAATGCCTGACGGAAATAAAAAATTCCACGAATTCGCAATAAAATCAATCCTTTTTAAAGGACACACCGATTTATATCTGTGCTATTTAAAAGCTGAAAGGATAGCCCACGTACTCTCGCTTTTGCAGCTCCGCTCCGCTACGGACAATGCCGATAAGTTGCAAAGCTTGGTGAGCGCAGCATCACGGCTTCCCGAGACCATTCTTCATTTTGCGGCGGGGGAGATGGACATCACCGTCATTTTGGCGGATATTTTATCGCTCCTTTCTGCGGTAAGGCTGGCGGGTACGCAGCAATTTATTGCCAATGAAAACAGCACTATTTTAGCGACCGAGTACGAGCGTCTTGCCGAAAAGTTAGCAAGCGGCACCCGCCTCTCCCCCTTCGTCTCCGAAAGCGACTTCGTACTTCCCTCCTTGCCGGTACCGGAGGATATTTTGCCGCTTATGCCCGCTTCAGAGACATTGCCTCAGGTCAATATTGTAAAGGACAATAAAGGACAAAGTAAGGGTCTAAAGGACAAACAATCCTTTAGACAAGGACAGCCGCAAGGCGTGCAGGGCGGGTTAAGCAAAAGAACTTCTCTTATATTAGAGTTTGTCCGCAAGCACCAAAATGTCTCTATTAAGGATATTGCCAAGGTAATCAAGGGCTTTAGCGAAAAGACCATCCAGCGCGAGTTGACTCTACTCATACAGCAAGGCTTGGTCGAAAAGCACGGTGAACGCCGCTGGAGCATCTACTCCCCAAAGTAGCCGGCGCCAAAACCAAGGACCGTCCTTGGGGCTCAAATTCCTAAGGACGGTCCTTGGTTTTTGCGGGGCGGCTTTTCTCTTCCTTCCTTCTTATATAGTATGGTTGACTCCCCTAGGGGTGGTGGTATGCTCCATTTACGTGGAAAACCAACGGTCCCAGCCCCTCCGGGGGCTTCGTCTGTTGCTCGTTTATCCACAAGGGTTTTTTGCGCCTCAGCCCTAAGCACACTATAATTGTGCATAAGGCTCTACTTATTGAGATTGGGGGCCGGTGTTCGTTGACAATTTAATAGTCGATCTCGTACAGAGATATTGGGCGCTGTAAGCAAAGTTTGCTTGGAGCGTCATTAAAGTTGTACACATCTTGCCTTACATTTAGGCTTCAGAAATTCCTTGTCCCGCCACGGCTGCTAACGACTGAAAGACCCCATCCTTTTTGCTACCAAAAGTTCTTTCCCACTTCATTCAAACTCCACGTCACTGCTCCTCTCTTTCTCTCTCTTTTATAGATTTAGAACTGGAGAAGCAGCGTATGGAGTTTCAATCATGAGGGTTAGACAGGGTAGATTTTGTTCGTGTTCTCCTTTATCCGTGATTACAAGTAATTATTAATTGTTCGAAAAGTTACTATTATATGACATTTACTCAGAGTTCTACACGTCTCGCAGCTCTCACCATTGGTGCTGCTGCGATCGTAGCAGTCGCCTTCTCGGCAGCAACCGCTGTCCCGGCACTCGCAGCTTCTGTATGTCCGGGCACTACGTTCTCGACTAACCTCAAACAAGGTTCGTCAAGCGCAGCTGTTATGGCGTTGCAGCAGTTCTTGAACATGTCGGCAGATACGCAGATCGCTGCGACTGGCGCCGGTTCTCCTGGTGCAGAGACTTCCTACTTCGGCGGTCTTACTAAGGCAGCAG
>CAIJVL010000006.1 GCA_903824155.1 Candidatus Adlerbacteria bacterium | reverse complement strand
ATATGGAATGTCTTGGAATTTCAAGTTCCCCACAAGATAGAGAACAACAATCTGTTTTTGAAAAAACAGTGGAACAATATCAAAAAAATTCGGTTGAATTAAAGGAAAGAAGCAAGGGCGTGGTGAAGTTAGTCAAAATAAAGCAGCTAATAAAATTATTGAAATAAATGATGCCGGTAAAAACAATGCAGCAAAATCCATTAAGCAAACTTTTATCTTTTTTGTCTGTGGACATGGCGATTGATTTGGGCGATGATATTACGACGCTTGCGGGCAATATGGCGTACGCGCGGTATTTGTATGATAACGAAGGCACGTCGCCGTGGGACTCGTCGGAGCCTTGCTGGGGCAAGATCACACTGTCGACCGTTGCCTCAAGCACTATTGCGATGATTGCAAACGCGGTAAAGCCGAGCGTTGCACAGGCGTCAACGCTTGCATCTACCTCAACTGCTGAAGATACTATTTCGGTCAAACCACACACCTCGGCAGGCAGTACTGTAAATTTGAGCCAAAATTTAAAGATGGGCTCGGTTGGTGCGCAGGTTACCACTTTGCAAAAGCTGCTTAACGGCGCCGGCTACTTGATTGCCAAAAGCGGGGCAGGCTCGCCCGGGCACGAAACGAGTAGCTTTGGCGCCGCTACGCAGTCGGCGGTACAGCGCTTTCAGTGTACGCACAATATTGCGTGCAGCGGCACTGCGGCCACGACCGGTTACGGTTTTGTGGGCGCTAAAACGCGCGCTGCGCTTATGCTAAACTCTTAATATGCAAACGCTCAACGACATCTTGACGCTCATACTTAACTTTTTGCTGCAAATCCTCACCATCATCATTAGTTTTTTTATCTCAATGCTCGAGGCGATACTCCACTTTGCCCAAAGTTTGGTAAGCACGGTGCACTAGGGGATAAAAGGCTGGCAGGATTGCCCGTTTTAGCTATACTGCAAAAAGAAGCATAAAATAATGTAGGGGAAGGGAGCGCTCTTGGGTAACCCAGGAGACTTCGATGAAAGTGAATAAAGCGAGCGGATACGTGAGCGTGGCTCTTCTGATGAGCTTTGTGCTCTTTTTGAATTTTGCGCTGCATCTTACTACCAGCACCGCTTCGGCCCGAATGCACTCTAAGGAGCCGCTTAGGCACGCGATATTTAAAGAAGAGTGCAAAGTCGACGCGGACTACTGTGATTAATAAAAAACCTCCCCAGACCCGGGGAGGTTTTACTGCGTTTGAGGCAGGTGTGCGGGGATTATGACGAAGGCACTAGCGTGGCATCAGAGGCACTCGCCTTAGCTTTTTTAAGCTCAAGTTTTTTGGCAATGAGCATAGAGTTGCCTCGTAATATAGCGAGCAAACGCGAGCTAAGTTGCAAAATGTTATCCATTGTGTCCAGAATCTCGATCCGGGCTTTAAGAGCCCGCCGCTCATATCCTTCCAGCCCGCCTTTGCGCGGGCGGTGTTTTTTTGAGGTCATGACTCTCTCCAGATGGTACTCAAGGGTACAGGTCTTCCTCTTAAACGATACCGTACCCGCCTGTAGTGTCAATAAGGTTTATTGGTTGTTCATGATAAAAAAAGAAAAGCCTCCGCAAGGGAGGCTTTAGTAGAAACGCAGTGCATTAGGATGTTTTTGCAGCACTCAACTTTTGTTGCAACAACGCATACTCAACCATATGACGCGAAAATTGACCCGTACTGATTTTGAGCATCGTCTGCCGCTTACTCAGGCGCAAAATCCTGGATTTGAGCTCTGATTTTTGGCGGGCGAGGTTTGAGGTCGTTACCGTAGGCGCGTGCATTGGTTCGTCCTTGTGCTAAGAGCTAACGATTAAATCATAACTTATTTAAACCATACTGTCAACTATCTCCGGTTTGGTATACTGTGGGTAAATGCCCTGGTTTACTATTGTTCGACGCAAAAGAGTCCCTAGGCGCCGCGTGGCGCGAAAGGCCACTGCCAAAAGTAAAGTTGAGTTTAAAGAGCTGGCGCCTGTGGCGCGCACGCTGGTACACGAGCGGTTAGCCCACTTTAATCAGCACTACAACCTAAAGTACAAAAAAGTTTTTATCCGCAACACGCGCACGCGGTGGGGGACCTGCTCGGCCTTAGGCAACCTTAGTTTTAACTATCGTATTGCAAAGTTGCCGTCATCGCTCCAAGATTACGTCGTGGTGCACGAGCTGTGCCACTTGGCGCACCTTAACCACTCAAAAGATTTTTGGTCCCGCGTCGCCGAGGCTTTACCTAACTGGAAGCATCTGCGAAAGGAATTGCAAAAGCACCGATTGGGGTAGGGGGGAAATAAAAGCTCCCTAAAAAGGGAGAGATGAACGGGAGCCCTACTCCCTTTTGTAGGGACTTTTATTTCCCCCTTGCGGCCTCAAACTGGGTATATACTACTAGTATGTACAATAATTTTGGTCCGGGGTACGGCATGCATCCGTGGTTTTTGGGAGCCATGGCCATAGCTGCGCCGTTCATCTTTATTATTTTGATCTGGTCGTTTTTCTGGAAGGGTCTGGCACTGTGGCACAGCGCGCGCCGCGGCCAGCCGTGGTGGTTTGTCATTATGCTTTTTGTTAACACGGCAGGCATCCTCGAGATCATTTACCTTTTTGGCATTGCCAAGCTTAAGGTTAACGAACTCTTTTCCTTTAAAGAGCACGGCCACAATCACTAACCTTAACCAGTAGCAGAAAAAGCCCTTGTAAAATAAGGGTATTTGAGCCTGCTCAAATAATATAAAATAGAGCTATCCCCACAAACAAGTGTATTTTGTGTAGAACTTTATAAAACAGGTGGTATACTCTGTGTATTAAATAGTAACTACAAGGCCTATGCAAAATCTACTCACTTACAAGCAGCAGCGCGTACTCGACGTCCTTCGCGCACATATACAAAAGTGGCAAGAGCCGCCGACCCTTGAACAGCTGCGCCAAAAGCTCGGGTTTGCATCATTGCGCACCGTTACGCAGTACCTTGATATTTTAGAGCGCAAAGGCTACATCGTGCGCCGCAAAAATACCTGGCGCAATATCGAGTTGCGCAACGCCGACGGCGGATGGGGCACGGTATCTATCCCGGTTGTTGCCAATGTTGGCTGCGATGACCTTTCGGTGTTTGCCCAAGAGCAGCGCGATGAGTTTATTGAGGTAGACAAGCAAATAGTCGAAGAGGCCGGCGAGATTGTTGCCGTACGCGCGGTAGGCGACTCAATGTTAGACGCAGGGATACACAGCGGCGACTACATTTTGGTGCAGTTTACCAACGACGTTAAAAATGGCGACCGGGTTGCGGCAATAGTGGGCGACATGGTTACGGTTAAGCGGTTTGAAAAGAAGGATGGCATGGTTATCCTGTACCCCGAAAATAAAGACCCCAAGTACAAGCCGATCATTCTTAAAGACAATTTTAAGATCACCGGCAAGGTGCTGTGCGTGATACCGGCAAATACCTATGACCCGCTTGAGATTATCCCCCTTGGCGAGAGCGAGTATAGCGACTAATATAGACGTATGGGTAAAGTTATAGCGACAATCGTAGTGGTTTTGGTTGTACTCTTTGGCGGCGTATGGCTGTTTTTTAATTTTACAGGCGGCGGGGCTGCCAGTGACACGGCATCTACCACCTCGCTCGACTCTATAGGTTTGGTTTCTTCAACAACGCCGGTTGCAGCCGCCAGCGGCTCGGCGGCAACCGGTGCAAACACTACTACTAATCAACCGCAACAAAACATGAACGTAACACAAGCTACACTGCATACTTCGATGGGCGATATTACTATTGAGTTTTTTCCACAGCAGGCGCCTAACACGGTGGCCAACTTTATAAAGCTCGCACAGGCCGGCTTTTACGATGGCACCAAGTTCCACCGCGTTATCAAAGGCTTTATGGACCAAGGCGGCGACCCTCTAACAAAAGACGACACCCAGATGGCACGCTGGGGTACCGGCGGTCCGGGCTACCAGTTTAACGACGAGATAACTCCCACCAACAGTAACGTAGCCGGCAGCATCGCCATGGCCAACTCTGGGCCCAACACGCAAGGCAGCCAGTTTTTTATTAACGCGGTAGACAACCACTCGCTCGATAGTGGCTACACCGTGTTTGGCAAAGTAGTATCCGGCATGGATGTGGTGACTAAAATAAACAATACGCCGACCGACGGCAGCGACCGCCCGCTCACACCAGTGGTGCTTACTTCGGTTGTGCTCAAATAAAGAACAACTCGATAGACAACTCACGCCACGCTTGTTATCGTGCCCGTATGAGTGGAGCTAAAAAGATGTGGCACTTTGTGCGCTGGCCGTTGTTAGCGTTGGTGCTTGCGTACGCGGCACTTGTTATTTACCGCATCCCCGCGGTGGGCGAGGCAGAGCGCACTAAAGTTGCCGTTGCTGCCATACAAGCGCAAAAGATAACCATGGCCGATGTGCTAGGCACTAACTTGCCTCCGGTGCCGTATGAGCCCGAAAATGAGGCAACCATTGCCGGCATCGACAAAAACAACAACGGCATCCGCGACGATGTCGAGCGCGCTATCTTTGCCAAATACCCTAACTCTGCCAAAATCCGCGCCGCTGAGTTGCAGTATGCAATGACCGAACAAATGTTTTTAACTGATGTATTTAATTCGGATACTTGGAAAGCCACTGCACAAGAGGATGATAGATCGTATCAATGTGTGGGAAAGTCTGTCTCCAAAACTAATGATATTAATACTGATTCCAAAACTGTAGATTCAAGAATAAATGAAGTGCAGGCTCTGGTATTTAATACTCAAGCGAGAATAGCTGCCAAAGATAAAGCCTATGGTTTTACAACTAGCTACGGTCAGTTAAATGATGCAAGCGATTGTGATATTGACATAAGTTCACTT
>CAIJVL010000005.1 GCA_903824155.1 Candidatus Adlerbacteria bacterium | reverse complement strand
ATTAATTAATAAAATAATTATGGAAAGTTCACTAACAAAAAAAGAAAATATCCCGAACGAGACAGAAAAAGAAATAGTTTTGGGTGCGGCAAAAAAATCAAAATAAAATCAAAAACAATTACAAAATTTACGGCAAATACAACCTATCCGAGATACGTTGTAAACTAAAGGTTTATCGGTTTAGCTAACCCAATATATTGCCTAGGATAGCCGATTTCTCGGCTATCCTAGGCCTTCAAATATTCCGTAAGGTAAGCCATTTGTACGGCGGTACATAGGGTGCAAATTGCACAAAATGCAAAACCCGCCATGCCGGCGGGTTTTTACTCAAAATTTACAAAATTTGACAGACTTTTAAATTGATTCGGAGTAAGAGCTTTCTGTTCAGTTACTCAAAAGTACGCCGCTTGTCTGCCCCGATTCTTGTACAGTGGTTACCGAGTGAAGGTAGTACGACATTAAGATCCCTGCTCCCAAAGCGAGTATGCCTGCAACTAATACAAAACTAAACGCCTTTACTGCTGCGCCGGCAGTGCTGCTTTTGCTTTTAGATGGGCGCTCCGTTGGTATTATTTTTTCTTCTCGATACTCTCTTGGCGTAGCGTGCTGCTCAACATATCGCAAACCTTTGTGTGACACTTTGTAAAACGAATCTTCAGGCTCTGCATATATATCGCGTCTTGTATCACTGCTTATCTTAAGAGGGATAAAAGTTTCTTCCGCTTCAACCGGCTGTGGCTCTTCAATTACTTCTTCTTCAACAACTTCAACTATCATCTCACTAATTTTTTCTTCAACTGGCTTTATAATTGGTTTTGAAATCTTTGTAACCGGAGCGTCATCAATTGCTGCAATAACATGCGAACGTCCCGACTTGCGCAAAGGCATGATGAATGTAGGTTCAGTAAAATCTTCAACAGTATGTTCGTTAAATTCTGGAACTTGCGAAGGCCCTGAGGAAAGGTCGGTTGCCGAGCCGGAGATCGAGGTCAGAGGCCTTTCCTCAGGGCCCACCGCCACCAGTTCGGCTTTGGGTTTATTTTCGACTACCGTTTTTTTGACAATCGGTCCGCGGGCAGGAACCTCCTTTCCTAAATACTCAGCCAGCGAGTCAGCGTCCACGTACCACGCGCGACCTACTTTTTGACCAACAACCTTTCCGCCACGCACAAGCTGGCCGATATAATCGGAATGATATTTATGCTCCTTAGCGGCGCGGACAGACGAGATGTACCGCTTCCCCGATATTTCTAGTTCGTCCATATATCCCCCTAGTATATACTAGGCGAGATTTTTTTGTATAGCCTCGCGTAAAGCCGCAGGGTTAGCCGAGCCTTTGCTCTCCTTCATGCCCTGCCCCACCAAAAATTGCATGACCGATTCTTTGCCTGCTTTGTACTCGGCAACTACGCTCGGGTTAGCATCAATGACCTTTTGAGCGATAGCTGCAAGTGCACCCGCATCGCTCTGTTGAAGATATTTTTTAAAAACTTCCGCTAAGTCGCCCCCCTTGGCAAACACTTCGGCAATGGCATCCTTTGCGCCTCGTGATGAAATAGACCCCTCATTAACACCCTTTATTAAAACGCCAAGGCCAGCGGGCGTGATATGCCGCAGTCCCTCTTCTCCCGATTTTGCAACCAAGCCTGCAATGTCGGTGCCAATATAGTTAGCAATCAGTTTTTTTGCTGCAGGCTCTAGCTTAGCAGTCTCTTCAAACAGACCGCCAAAGCGCTCGTCGGATACGAACATCTCTATATACTCTTCCGAGATTCCTTCCTTTATATAGCGCTCGCGCTTCTCCCAAGGCAGCTCAGGTAACTCTTTCTTAAGATTCTCGGGCGAGAACTCGGGTATCTCGCTTAGCACGAGCTTGGGCAGGTCGGGGTCAGGAAAGTAGCGGTAGTCGTGGCTCGACTCCTTTTTCCGCTGGCTAAAGGTAACCTGCTTTGCTTCGTCCCAACCGCGTGTCTCTTGCGTAACCGCACCGCCACTTTCTATAAGCTCAATCTGGCGCTTTGTTTCGTACTGAATAGCTCTTTCTACTGATCTGAAAGAATTGAGATTCTTTACTTCAACCTTGGTGCCGAGCTTAAGGTTCGACCTTGAAGAGTCCTGAGCTAAGGTCGAACCTTGGGGCTCACGAGCAACCGAGATGTTTGCTTCTACGCGCATCTCGCCCTTTTCCATATTGGCCTCCCCTGCCCCAATATATCTAAGTAAAAGCTGTAGCTCTTTTGCAAAGCGGCCAGCAGTAGCGGCATCGTGTATTACCGGCTCGGTCACCAACTCCATCAAAGGCACTCCGGCGCGGTTGTAATCAACCAAAGATTTATCTCCCACGTGTTGCGAACGCGCCGTGTCTTCTTCCAAGTGTATGCGCGTCAGCTCGACGCCCGCCAAAGAGCCGCCCGAGACGAGCGGATATTTGTACTGGCTGATCTGATAACCCTTGGGGATGTCCGGATAAAAATAATTTTTACGGTCAAACTCAGTGTAATCCTCTGCAAGCTTTGAGCCGAGCGCAATGCCTGCTAAAAGTACTTTATGCACTGCCTCTTTGTTAATGACAGGTAAGGTACCCGGGTGTGCCATGCATACCGGGCAGATGTTGGCATTGGCTTCCTTTTCGTCGGCATTATTGCGGCAGGCGCAAAACATCTTGGTAGCCGTTTTTAGCTCCGCATGTATTTCAAGCCCTACTGTTACTTTATACTCTCCTTCCATATCTTTTTATATTATACTCGCAGGCTCGTATGTACGACTATACCAAAGTCTCTTCAGACCTGCGACTATTGTATTTAGTTGCTTCGCAACACTGCCACTAGTCCCTTTCGCAAATCCTCCACTAGAGTGTCGTCCAATATCGATACGTAGTACGCCTGCAAACCGCGCACCGAGGCCTCGGCAATGCGCTCGGTAATAACGCCTGTCTCTACCATGTCCGATTTGGTAAATAAAATGATCTCGGGCTTTTTTACCAGTACGCCATTCTCAAAACTTTCCAGCTCTTTGCGGACGGTCGCATAATCTGCCCACACGTCCTCGCTGTCCAAAGCAAGGCAGTGCACGATAACTCGGGTACGCGCGATATGGCGCAAAAAGCGGAAGCCGAGTCCCTTCCCCGTCGAGGCCCCTTCTATCAATCCCGGGATATCGGCAATGATATAGCCGTACATAGCACCCAGGTTCGGGTCGAGCGTGGTAAAGGCGTACGGCGCCACTTTGGCTGCTGCGCCGGTTAAGGCATTTAAAAGCGACGACTTGCCTGCGTTAGGGAGCCCTACCAGCCCCGCGTCGGCGATAATGCGCAGCTCAACTTTAAAGGTCGCATGTTCGCCCAAAGCGCCGGGCGTCGACTCTTCGGGCGTAATGTTGACTGACGATTTAAACGCGGCATTGCCTGCGCCGCCGCGGCCGCCCTTTAGTATCATTATTTTCTGGCCCTCTTCTAAAAGTTCGTACTGCTCGCCGGTTGCAAGGTTGCGCACAAGAGAGCCTATCGGCAGGTCGATAATTAAGTCTTCGCCGCCTTTGCCGTGGCGATTGCTGTTTTCGCCATCGGCACCCGAAGGCGCGTCAAAGCGCTTCTCGCCCCGATATCTCGCAAGCAAGTTTAAATCGCGCACTGCGCGCATGTATACATTGCCGCCGTTGCCGCCGTTGCCGCCGGCCGGACCCGAGTACTCTTTACCCTTCTCGTGCAGCCAGCGTTCGACGCCATCTCCACCTTTGCCGGCGGCGGCATCAAAAGTTAGTTCATCTACAAATGCCATTCTGGTGTATGTTATTAATCGTTATCTTCGTGTTTAAACACTGCTCGCACTGCCCACGCCACAACGGCAAGGATCAGCGAGCCCTCGAGCGCCGCCAAAAAGGAGTATACATGGAAACCCGATATAAATGTCGCCAGAAACCAAAAGATCAGGGCATTTAACACAAACGAAAAGAGCCCGAAGGTTAAAAGGTTTATAGGAAAGGTCAAAACGCGCAAAATCGGGCGCACCGTAAGGCCCAAGATGCCCCATATGACCGCCACGATAATTGCGGTGTAAAAGCTCTCGACCAAAATGCCCGGCACGTACTGCGATATAAGGAGCAGCGTCACGGCAGTCGTCAAAACATATATAAGCGCTTTCATATAGCCACTATACCAAATATGTCGGAAAATTGCCCTTTTACATATACTGCAGCAACTTGTTATACGGGCCGTTCAATGCGCTAAAGCCCCACTGGACCAAGAGTCCCATGTCGCCAAAGAGCATCAGGATGCCGAGCGCTAAAAGGATAATGCCGCCAAAAATCGAAAGGCCGTTGATAAACCGCGAGTAGCGCTGTATCAGCGTACCAGCTTCGTTAAGCAAAAGCGCGGTTGCAATAAACGGCAAACCTAAGCCAAGAGAAAACACCGCAAGTAAAAACGCACCTTGCCCCGCGGTTGCAGAGGTTGAGGCAAACAAAAGTATAGTACCAAGTATCGGCCCAATGCACGGGCTCCAGCCCAGCGCAAACAGTGCGCCAATAAGCATGGAGCTTTGCACTTTACCGATGGTTAAAAAGTGCGGTATGGCCAGCCGCTTTTCACTACTGAGGACCGGTATGCGGACAACCCCAAGCATAGTCAGGCCAAAGATAATAATGACCGCACCCGCAGCGCGCGAGAGCGCGCCCTTCCACGGGCCTAAAAAGCTGCCCGCTTCGGCCGCAAAGGTGCCGAGCAAAATAAAAACTATGGAAAATCCCAATACAAAGGCAACGGCATTAATTAAGACGCGCCGCCTTGCGTTGGCCAAGTTGCCCGTCGGATTGCCTGCGATGAAGGCCAGGTAGCCGGGCACAATAGGCAGCGTACACGGCGCCAAGAACATTAAAATACCCGCCAAAAATGCGGCGGGAGCAAGCGTAAGCGGGTCAACCGGAGTCATGGCCCTATTTTACCGCATCCTCTATTCTTTCTCTAACGCTGGCCAAAAATTCTTTGTCTTTAGGATGGGTCAAAAGGTTCATTGCTTCGTCGATTGTAACAAAACGCACCTCGGTCACTTCATCATCCTGCGGCATTGCCTCAGTGGCAGCGGTAGTAAATAAATAGAATGTGCGTGTGCTTGGAGGACGAGTGGTATCCTCGCCAGTGCCGTCGCGGCCTATTGAATAACGCACATACGAACCTAGCTCGCCTTTATATTCCAGCAAGTCAGCACCTAGCCCAGTCTCTTCCTGTATTTCACGCCAGGCTGCTTGCTCTATAGTTTCTCCAGGATCTATACCCCCTTTAGGAAACGACCACGAATTGCCGTTTTGATACACCAAAACAATCTTTCCTTCAGCATTTACGATAACCCCTCCTGCAGCATCGCGTGGAGGCATATTATTTCTTTGCAACCATCAGGCGCTGGTGCTCTTCGGTATTTTTGAGGCCGCAGTTCTTCCACTTTTTACCGCTGCCGCAGGGGCACGCGTCGTTGCGCTCTATGGTTTGTTCGGTCGAGTGGGCATGATTGTTGGCATGGGTGTGCACATGAGGCTCTTGATTCATGCCAGAATTCATACCCGGAATGTTTATCGGTATCACGCGCGGCGGCAGTGCCGGGGCAGGCGCGTTAACGGCAAGCGAGTTTACGCCCGCAGTTCCCTCTTTAGTTAAATT
>CAIJVL010000004.1 GCA_903824155.1 Candidatus Adlerbacteria bacterium | reverse complement strand
TTGATTGAGCGCTGTCCTATCGCCTCAAGCCTTTCCTTAAGCCATTGCGGGCTTGGGCCAACCTTAACCCCTTGTATGTACCCCGCCATATAACGCTTGCACAAAGGTGTATCGATTTTGACCATAACCTCTTTGCTTCCAATGGCAAGGTCCGACCTTGCCATTGAGGTGAAGGGGTCGTGAGTGAGCGGGAGCTCTAGGATTGCCGAAAGCTCTTTAGCAATGCCACGATGGCTTAAACAGTCGTGTCCGCGGTTAGGCGTCACTTTTACATCCAAGACGTCATCCTTACCCACTTTGTCGATGCCATCTATTTCAAAGACATGAAAGGTCAGTACGTCGCTCAAAACCTCTGCCGAAGGCAAAGGCGCGTCAAAGAATTTATCCAGCCAAAGCTTAGAGACTTTCATGATTAAAATTGATTGATGAAGCGAAGGTCGGCCGAGTGCATCAGGCGCACATCATCTATTGCCCAGCGCAGTAGCGCCAAACGGTCGAGCCCCATGCCAAAGGCAAAGCCGCGATATTTTTGCGCATCAAGCCCGGCGTTTTGTAATACATTGGGATGCACCATGCCCGCACCCATCATCTCTATCCACCGGTCGCGCAGCTTTAGAGGAACAGACTCGCCCACCAAGCGCATGTCTACCTCGACCGACGGCTCGGTAAAGGGAAAGAAGCTGGGACGAAATCGCACCTCGACTTTAGCCCCTTTAAAAAGCTCGGCAAAAAATTGCTCGAGCGTGCCGCGCAAATGCGCGAGCGTAATATCCTCGCCAACTACTAACCCCTCGATCTGGAAAAACTCGGCTTCGTGCGTCATGTCGGTCGCCTCGTTGCGAAATACTTTGCCGGGAACTATAACGCGATATGGCGGCAGTACGCCATTTTTAATTTGCGACTCCAGGTAACGCACCTGCACGGGGCTCGTGTGCGTGCGCAGCACCATGCCTGATTCGTCTTTAATAAAAAAAGTATCCTGCATGTCGCGCGCCGGATGGTCTTTGGGGACGTTAAGCGCATCAAAGTTGTACCATTCACTTTCGAGCAAAGGACCCGAGGCAAAGGTAAAGCCCATTTTACCGAAAATAGCGTTAGCTTCGCGGATGAGGCTTGAAATCGGATGTAAATGCCCCCGCCTGCCGGCGGGCAGGCTCGTTTCAGTACCTTCTTCCATATACACTGCAGTATAGCCGTTTTTTGGCCAAAGTGGTATAGTAGAGCAATGGACATCCCTAGCAATTTAGGGTCTTTAGGCGTCTACCTGTGCCTCTTTGTGGCGCTCTATTTTGAGGTGTTTTTGCTCATGTCATACCTCGAAAAGAAGCCGGCAACCAAAACTGCCGACCTGCCTAAGCGCTACCCATCAGTGGCCATGCTGGTGCCCTGCTTTAATGAGGCGGCAACCTTGGCCCAGACGGTCGAGTCGCTTTTATTGCTGCAGTACCCTAAAGAAAAGATGCGGGTACTAATAATAGACGATGGTTCTACTGACACTACGCGGCAGATTGGCGAGAAACTGGCCATGCAAAACCCGTCACAGGTGCAGTTTTATCATAAGGAAAACGGCGGCAAATACACGGCGCTTAACTTTGGCATTTCGCACAGCACGGCCGAGGTATTGGGCTGCCTCGACGCGGACTCCTTTGTCGCGAGCGACGCGCTTATTGAAGCGGTCAAACAGTTTGAGGGCGACACTTCGATAATGGCAATAACCCCGGCAATGAAGGTCTACCGCCCGCGTAAGGTGCTCGAGCTGATACAGGCAGTCGAGTACACCTTTGGCATTTTTTACAAAAAGATGTTTGACAACCTTTCGGCTATAAATGTGTTGCCGGGACCTTTTTCCTTATACAAACGCGAGGTTTTTGAGCGCATCGGCATGTTCAAGCATGCGCACAATACCGAAGACATGGAGATAGCCTTCCGGATGCACGCCAACGGGCTCAAAATAGCAAACGCGCACAATGCATTTGTATACACTACCGTACCCAGCACCTTTAAAACACTTATAAAGCAGCGCACACGCTGGTCGCAAGGGTTCCTCCAGAATGCGCGCGACTACAAGTACATGGTAGGCAACCCGCGTTTTGGCAACTTTGGGACGCTGGTGCTGCCCTTTAGCTTGTTGTCGTTTGCAGCAGGACTCTACATGGCCGGCTATGCGCTCTACCATCTGGGCTATACGCTCTGGAGCAAAGTTGCCGACATAAGCGTAACGCACGTACCGCTGTACCTGTCGCCCCAGCAATTGAGCTGGTTTTACATCAATACCAGCATGATGCTGTTCGTTATTTTGGCGGTACTCATGGGCACGGCACTGGCCATCATCCTTGGCAAACGCATTGCCGACACCGAAGTAACCGTAAAGGCGCTGGTGTTTTACTTTGCATTGTTTGGCTTTGTGGCGCCCGTGTGGCTGGCCCGCGCTGCCTGGGGCGCTGCGCTTGCACGCGAGAGTAAATGGCGCTAAGGTAACAACCCCTATGGCTTGGCAGAGATATATATTGGCTTTTGTGATTACCGCGGCTATTTTTGGCACGGCCTTTTACATTGCCTCGCGCATCGACAACCAGCGCATTGCCGAAATACGCGCGACCGAAGACACTATTTCTATAGACATACTTTCCTCGGAGACGCAGTTCGAGCTGCTCGGCAACGTCGACTGCCAAACGCTCGCGCAAAACCCGGTGCTCTCGGACGAGCTAAACACCTTGGCCAGCCAGCTTTCGGTTGCCGAGCAGAACTTGGGCGACACCAACCCCGAAGTTATCCAGCTTAAGCAGCAGTACTCACTTTTGGAGATTAAAGACTACGTGCTGCTGCAAAACATCACCAACAAGTGCGGCGGCAAACCGGTGTATATTTTGTACTTTTACTCCAACTCGGGCGACTGCCCCGACTGCAACCAAATGGGTGACGTCTTAACCTACCTGCGCAACCAGTACCCGGGACTGCGCGTGTATGCGTTTGACTATCACCTGGACCTTTCGGCCCTTTCAACCTTAAAGACACTCAATAAGGTAAATGGCACGCTGCCTGCGATGATAATCAACAACCGGCCGCCCGTGTACGGCTTTAAAAACCTAGACCAAATGATGGCGCTGATCCCCGAGCTCAAAACCCTGGCAAGTACCACCTCGGCCACCTCAACTTCTAACTCTTCGAGCACCAAGGCTAAATAATTTTGGAGCCGCCTCCCAGGCTCGAACTGGGGACCTTCTCTTTACAAAAGAGTTGCTCTACCAACTGAGCTAAGGCGGCACATATTTTGTTTTACTGCATTTCTATTCTGTCTACTCCTGATCGATGCGATGCTCTAGTGCATTGTCGGTCAACTTCTTTTTATACTCGCCCACTTCGCGCAAAAAGGCCGACGCTTCGCCCGAAGCCCGGGTTGACGCTGTCTTTTCGCGGACATTCTCGAGGATACTCTCAAGCCAGCGCTCTACCCTTAAGGCGCCGTGCGCAACCGCCCAATGCACCCAGGCGGTGCTGGCGCGATACGCGCGACCCACCTGCCAGCGTACATATAGCGGCACTGCCGTGCCGAATAAAAAGACCATCCGGTTAGAGAATTTGGCAAGCTTTGGACGCGCGTTGGCAAAGATAAGCTTGCCGCTGGTAAGCTCGTAGCGCTTTGCGCCTAAAAGCGCCAGCATCCCAATGATGGAGATTGCGAGGAGAATTATGAGATACGAGACCATAGTACTACTGTACCACCACTCTTACACCGAGAAAATATCAAGCTTTGAAAGTACGATGCGCTCGCCAAACTTTTGCGTCGCCTCCGAAAGAAGCGCACCAACGGTCTTTGTGGGATCTTTGATAAACTCCTGTGTTAACACCTCCTCTACCGATGCAGGACGCATGGCCGAAGCGTGCATGGCGATGTCGCGCGCAAGAGCCACAAACTCCTCGTTTTTAGATACAAAGTCCGTTTCGGACGAAAGAAGGACGAGCGCGCCCACCTGCGCATTGGAATGTACGTAAGCGCTGACCGTGCCGGCACCCAGCTCGCGGTCCTGCTTTTTAGCGGCGCTTGCGGCGCTCTTTTCGCGAAGGATCACGATAGCCCTTTCCATATCGCCGTCGGCTTCGGTTAAAGCTTTTTTGCACTCCATGACCGATATGCCGGTCTTCTCGCGCAGCTGCATTATTTGCTCGGCGGTAACTGCCATAGGTTTAAAGATTACGTTAGTAACAAATTAAGAACTCTTTCGCACGGTTGCGGCTTCTTACTCGGCTGCAGGCGTAGGTGTTGCGGCCAGCGAGTCAGCCGGCTTTTCGGGACCGAGGTTTTGCGCGTACGCTTTTGCGACTTCGTCTACCACGTAGGTGATGACCTGACTGGCGGCGTCGTTGCCCGGTATCGGGTACAAAACTTTGCGGCGATCGCAATCGGAGTTAAGAAGCGCGATAATCGGAATGCCCAGCTGCGCGGCCTCGGCAACAACGCCTGCCTCTTGCTTGGGATCGATGACAAAAATAGCATCAGGCATCTTTTGCATGCCGCGCAGGCCGCCAAACATAGTCTCGAGGTCGGTTGCTTCGCGCTCGATCATAAGGCGCTCGCGCTTGGTAAACTTGGCAATCTCGCCGGTCTGGTTCATGTCGACAATTTCCTGCAGGCGGTTGAGGCGCTTTTTAATTTCGCTAAAGTTTGTGAGCGAGCCGCCTATCCAGCGCGATGCCACAAACGGCATGTTGATGCGCTCGGCTGCGCGCTTAAGAGACTCGCGGCCCTCGGCCTTGCCGCTGACAAAGAGGATTGTTTTACGCGCTGCAGCGAGCTGGGCGACAAACTCGAGCGCCTTAGACAGGCAATCGGCAGTCTGCTCGAGATCAAAAAGCTCGGTGCCGCCCTTGGTGCCAAATATAAAAGCTGCCGTGGAAGGGTGGCGGCGGCTGGGAGCGTAGCCAAAATGAGCTCCTATAGAAAAGAGCTTGTCGATTACGCTTTGATTGTCAGTTTTAGTATCCATGTGTGTTAAAAAATGCCCCCGAGAGCCCTATATAGGACTGAGGCGTGTCAAAAATGTACCACAGCAAGCCACCCTTTGCAAACCTTGCGGATTACTCCGTTTCCTCGACTTCTCCTCCCCCATTGGCAGTGGCCAAAGCATCAATTATTGGCCCAATACTACCGCCGAATATCTTGGGCAGGTTGGACCAGGACTCTTTAATACGGTGGTCGGTTACGCGGTCTTGCGGGATATTGTAAGTGCGGATCTTTTCGCTCCTATCGCCGCTGCCTATTTGCTCTTTGCGGTCTTTGGATAGTTTGGCCCGTTCCTGCTCCTCTTGGAGCTGCTCGAGTTTGGCAAGCAAGACACCCATGGCCTTTTCGCGATTGCCGAGCTGGTTGCGCTCGCTTTGCGAGCGGGCTTCGATGCCGGTCGGCTTGTGGACGATGCGCACGGCCGTTTCCACTTTGTTAACATTTTGTCCTCCCGCGCCGCCGGCGCGGCTAAACTCCATTTCGATATCGGCGGGGTTAATTTCTATCTTGTGTTTTTTGCGCATCGGCAAAATCGCGACCGAGGCGGTTGAAGTGTGGATGCGGCCCTGCTTTTCGGTCGCGGGGATGCGCTGCACGCGATGCACGCCCGTTTCAAACCGGAGCTTTTCGTACGTACCCAGGCCGCGGAATTCGAACACCGCATCTTTGTACCCGCCGAGGTCCGTCTTGGCCTCGGAAAGTACTTTGACTCCCCAACCATTCTGCTCGGCATAGGCGCGATACATGTGCGCCAGCTCTTCGGCAAACAGCGCAGCCTCCTCGCCGCCCACGCCCGCGCGGACTTCCAAAATCATTTCGTTGGGAAACTCCTCTTCCTTTTCTTCTACCGCTAAAATGCGCTCCATCTCGGCCAACACATCGGCCTTTTGGCTGGCCAAGCGCGCCAAGTCGTCGGCTGCAAGCTCGGCCATGTCGCCTTTGGCGAGAGCTTCCGTCTCTTCCTGTTCATTTTGGATACGAACGTACTCCGCATACAGATACGCGGTCTTTGGATTTTCTTTGAATTTAGAGAGGTCGCTCATAGGTTTAGTATAGTCTAACGCAAAAGAGCTCCGAACAAACAAGTTTCTGAGAGGGTGCGCAAGGCCGACGGGCCGAGCACTAGGAAATTTTTAGCAAAAAAATTTCTGCCCTCTCAGAGACTTCGTTTGTCGAAGCTCTTCATCAATAGTCGTTACTTCTTCGGCTTGGCGGCTGCCTTGCGGGCCTTAAACTTCTCTACGCGGCCTGCGGCATCGAGGATCTTTTCGTTGCCGGTGTAGAACGGATGGCAGTTAGAGCAAATTTCCACCGAAAGCTTTTCCTGTGTAGAACCCACGGTAAAGGTGCGTCCGCATGCGCAGACAACTTTAGCCTCGGGGAAATACGTTGGGTGTGTCTCCGTTTTCATAAATGCAATAGTAGCACGAATTTGAAGCTTTGCAAGTTTTAGGGTATTTCCTTAGCACTGGCCGTAGTAGAGGCTGTTGGCCTCCATGGCCGGCGCGTCATTGCTGCCGGTTATCGTGTCTATGTCCTTTTGATATTTCAGCTCGTTGCACAGCACGTCGTTGCCGTAAAATTGGAGCGATTTGTTGGAGGTGTTGCCGCAGCCGGCCAGGTAGCACATGGCCGCTTTAAACTCGGCGGCCGGCGTGCGCGCGTCGGCGCCGCTGTCGGTTAAGTACAGCGCCGATGCCATCAACGCGTCTTTAGGCACCCACGGGTTGGGGGGCGTGTCGCCGGTTAAGGGGCCCACACGGTCTTTGGACGAATCGTAGTGCCAGTCGGGCTTAACATAGCCTGCATACATCGCCCAGGTCGAAGGGATAAACTGCGCCGGGCCCATCGCGCCGCCCCAACCGTACCAGGCTTTTTTAGACACCGGCATCTGCGAGGGGTTAAGCCCCAAACTTTGCGTAATAGCTAAAAAGATCGGTACGTCGCGGGTCGGATGCATGTCAATGGTGTATGAGCCGGTGCCGACATTTTCGCCGAGGTTAGACTCTTCGGCGATGATGCCAAGGAGAAACGCAGGGCGGATGCCGGTTGCCTTGGCGGCCAAGTTGGCATCATCGAGCGCGGTGCCGAAAGGAATCGCGGCCGAGCCGGTAAGCTGGAAGAGTGCGGTGCGCAGCTGCGCAGCGGTCTTTTGATTGGCGGCTATGAGCTTTTGATAATTGGCCTCTTGCCCCTTGGTATCGGCCAGCAGTTTATTTTTTTGGTCTTGCTGGGCCTGCACTTGCTGCTCTTGCAGCGCCTGCACCTGCCGCAGCTGGCTCTCCTGCTCGCGCTGCGCCTCCAAGTCGGCCTCTTGCTGCTGGGTCACGACAGTGGTCGAGCTTATCTCGGCAAAAGATTGCTGCAAACTTTTATCTATCGAGTCAAAGGTATCGAGGTCGGAGAAAAAGTCCGAGAGGCTTTGCGAAGAAAGCATGGCTAAGACAAGGCTTGTGCCCTCGAGCTGACTCTTTTCGCGCAAGATGCCGGAAAGAGAAGCCTTTTCGGCATTGAGCTGCGAGTTGAGGCCAAAGACGGTATTTTCTTTGTCAGTAATCCCGGCGGTGAGCTGTTGGATGTTAAGGTCACGCGCCTGTATCGCCAGCTGCGCCGACTTTATCTGCGCACTTAACACGGCGATGTCCTTTTGGAGCGAGGTGCTTTGGCTTTGCGCCTGCATCAAAATAGTCTGCTGCTGCGCGATCTGCGCGTTGATGCTATCCAACTGCGCCTGCAAACTGGCGCGATAAGAGTCTACGCTCGCCGACCCGCTGGTGTCGGTCGAGTCGGTGCTTTGCGCCAAGGTTTGAGTTGCGTAAGCAGTAACCCCCGCCGCCAGTATCAATCCAAAAAGGAATATGCCGAGTAGAACGCCTGCCTGCCGGTAGGCAGGCCCGTAAGATAAACCCATCTGTTTATTGTATCAAAAAATCCCCGCTTTCGCGGGGATTTCGATTCAGCAGGATCGCCTACTGGGTGATTATTATTCTTCTGACTCTGCAGGAGCTTCGGCCTCTTCTTTCTTGCCGCGCTCTTCGGAGATTTCGATTGCCGAGAGGTCTGTTGGGGCTGCAACCTCTTCTACCTCCTCTTTTGCTACTGAAATGAGAGCCACTACCTCTTCCGGCTCGGCGCTGACCTTTGCCGACTTGGGGAAGGTAAGGTCGCTGACGTGTATCTGGCTGTCGAGCGCCACCAGTTTGGAAACGTCTACGTGGATTGCGTGCGGCAAGTCCTTAGGCTCGCACTCGATTTCAATTTCGTGCATAACCTTGGTTAGGATGCCGCCGAGGTCTTTAACAGCCGGGGCAACGCCGTCGAACTCGAGCGGGACTGACACGGTAACGGTTTGGCCCTTTTGGATTGCGTAAAAGTCAGCGTGGATAGGAGTGCCGGTCATGACATCAAAGGCTACCTCTTTAATAAGAGCGTCTTTAGCGGTGCCGAGGCCCATAAGAGAAATAACGCCGGACTCGCCTGCCGCCTTATAGACCTTTTGAAAGTCCTTTAAGTTGATTGAAATAGGAGTCGACTCCTCTGAGCGGCCGTAGATAACAGCCGGCAAAATACCTTTACCGCGCAAGGTGTGGGGATTTTGCGCTTTGTCGCGCTTTTCTACCGTCAATTCCATAGTGAAGACACTTTAGCCTATTTTCGAAGAAAATACAATAGAGAAGGAGGCCAAAAAGACAAGGGCTTTCGGGGCTACCGCATGGGAGGCGCCGGCGGCAGCACTATCGTCTGTGCAACCGTAGCATCACTGCTGCTTGGGGTGACCAGCACCATTGAGCCCTTTGTAATATCGCTCACTTTTTTTGGAGTGCCCGTCTGCCCCGCCGATACCACTGAGGTACCCGCGCCTATCGTAAAGGTGACCGGCGCGCCGTTTTGTTTTACGATCGTCAGGCTTGTAGCACTTATGGCCGACACCGAACCAGCGCTGACGCTATTGTCGGGAGCCGTCTTTGGGGCCGGCGCATCGGTGCCTGATGTCGCCGGATAGTAATAGAAGTAAGCGGCACCGAGAGCTATAAGCGCCACAACTCCGATGAACGAAAGTACTGTTTTTTTACTCATAGATATTTATTTACTGCTCAATAGTCTGCGGAATCAGGTTAACGGTGGCCGAGGCCGAGTAGCTGGCACCTGATGCATCGGTGCACGTTAAGGTAAAGATGGTCTTGCTGTTGACGGTCGGGGTGATCGAGGAAGAGAGAAGCGAAGAGAGATTACTGGTGCCGGTGGAGACGAGCGACGAGAGCGTACAGGAGGACATATTGCTCGTGCTCCAGCTAATGGCGGCAGTATTCCCTTTTAAGACGCGTGAAGGATTGGCGGTAAAGCTATTGATAACGCCCTGGAGGACGCAGGTGGAACCCCCGGCTACCTGCACTTGTCCGGAGGGACAGGTGCAACTGGGCGAGTATGCCTCACTAAGACCATTGGCACAGATGGGCAATGCAACGCAGGTTGAGGCTCCCAAAGGCTGGTATTGATGTGCAGGGCAAGTACAGCTGGGAGAGTAGGAAGCGTTGAGACCGTTGCTGCAGGTTGGTACGCACGCAGAGCCGCTCCAGCTATCACCGCCGGGTATGCACGAGCCGACCGGAGCAGGTACGGGACCGGTGCAGCTGCTGGGTACTGAGGTTTGATTGCCCGGTATATCAGTGCAGATGTCCGAAGGGGTGGTGCAGGAAGAGCCGCTTTGTACTTGGCTTGCAGGGCAAGTACAGCTGGGAGAGTAGGAAGCGTTGAGACCGTTTGAACAGGATGCCGGCGGGACAGCGGTTACCGTCGTCCTCTGCCACCCGGTTGCGGCACCGGTGGTGTCATAGCACTGCATATAGAAATTATGGGCCCCAGCGGTCATCGGACCGCTGCTATCACTGCCCGGTAGCGCGGAATACCACCACGCGTGGCTATAATCGTCGGCTAGCTCGCAGCTGCTGAAATTGGTGCCTTTGACTCCCTGCCAACTTAACGTACTGGCTGTGCCGGCGGTCACCGTTGCAGGCGATGCGGTGAGCGAGGTAAGAGTGGTGGGTGTTGGAGGCGCAGCAACCGTAAGGTTGGTGCCAAGGCAGGACAGCGGCGTTAAGTTTCTGTTGTAGGAATTGGCATGCAGCAGATAATAGGAGCAGAAGTAATAGGTATAGGTACCGGGGGTCGAAGGTGCGGTGATAGGCATCGTGCCGTACGGATTGCCGTGGTAGCCCGGGCACGAGTAGTTTGGATAGATACCGCCACTTGCTCCATAGCAGGTATCGCCTTGTATATATGCATCGGCATTGCCGCAGTTTGCAGCAGGGTGATACACCGGGGTGTCATATTGGTTGCAGGAAGCAGTCATGTTGCCGAATTTGTCGTAGGTGTATGTCCACGAAAGGCAGGTGGTGCCTCCGGTATAGTACGGATTTGTGCAGGATCCCCACACGTTACCGGCACCAAGCGCCACCGAACAGGCATTACTCAAGCCGCTTTGTGAGCCTGCACACTCCAGGTTAAAAGTGTTGGCGCCGTACGTGCTGGCAATATATTGCCAGTACACGGTAGTACCAGGCTGCACTGTGCTTACCGCCACGCCACCTTGCATAGGGGTGAGCGCCTCCATGTCGTAGGCGCCGTTGTTGCACGGGAAGACACAGGCCGTTTGCGACTCGGGCAGGATGTGGGCAACTGCGAGGAGGTGATTTACCTTGGTCATGCCGCCTTGTCCGATGAACACCGCAGCTACCGTAAGTAGCATTGCAGCCGAACACAGGCCGGCGATTTCCATCAAGTGTCCGTGCTTCAATGTAGAAAAGTTTTTAAAAAACCTATCCATTTATTTATTGGGTACAAAACCGATGGTGATGAGTTTTGCGGTCGTTTTGCCGCCCGCTGTCATGAGGCCGCTTGCGGTAACCACAATGCCTTCGCTCAGGCTGCGGCCCTGTTGCCCGGCAGTAACTTGGGTGATTATCTTGGTCGAAGCGTCGAACGTAACGGTAACTGGCGTAACCGGAGCGGGACCGCTCGGCATAATGGTAATAGCTGAACCTGTTAGGTTTGTTATGTTGCCCGTTACTGAAATGATAGATTCCTCAGGCGCAAGCTGGAACGACGGGTCGCGGACAAAGACAAGCGAACTAGCTTTGCCGGGGTCGGTTGCGGACACATTCACCGTTATGGCTCCTCCAACTTTTATATCGCTGAGCCCTTTGCCGGTCTGGCCCGCAAGCACCGCACTATATATAAGCGTGTCGCTTGAGATCGCAAAGGTTTTAGTCTTATTGAAACCTGTTTGTACGGTAATGCTGGTAGGCGTGATAGCGGTCACCCGTACCGGACCGGTCGACACCGGAGCCACGGGAGTGGTTGGCGCAGACGTTGGAGCAACCGGAGCACCCTGCCCCTGAGGGGGAGTGCCGCCAATTAGCGTTGGCAGTTTTGAGAGCGCACCATAATCCTGCGCATACAGCAAATAATCATGGCTGTAATTACCCGCCCAAAAAGAAACGCCAACCAATAATAAAGCCGCAACTGCCCAAATAGACTTATGTGTCATATACCCATTAGTATATAGGTGTTACGCAAATACGTTCTATCCCGCTATCCCCACCTTGCATGATATACTTTGGGTACGAAATGAAGCGCTTGTACGTGCCGGCCCTAGTTCCTTTTTTATTTTTGGCTGGAAGTTTAGCGTATTTGGTACCTTTGCTAGTAGTGAGTAGGCAGCCGGCACGTGCCACAGTGGCAACAACCTTTCCCATAGCTTCCTCAACTCCCCAATCGCTTGCGTATTATGCTGCAGCCGAGCGGCTCGATCCTATCTTTGCCATCGAAGGTACCGACCCTGCAAAACTTGCCAATGCAGTAACGGTATTTTTAGCTGAAGGAGATGAAATTGCGAGCACCTACCGTGCAAGCCAAAGGCCGGTGATCGAACAAACACTATACCCCGCCGCATTCTTAACCGACCTGCCGAAGCTTGAGGAAGCAAGGCAGGCTCTGTTGACCGAGCCGACGGCGGCGCGCGCAAGTACGTATCATTACCTTTTGATGCAGACCGTAAGCGACTACGCGCTTGACGCGCGCGCACTTGCAAGCAGTCTCGCGAGTGCTGGTGCGCACATACCCTCTATTGGATATTTGGGAGGAGAAGCTTCAACAACCTATATGGCCGCACAAATGAACAGGGCAGCCGACCTGACACTGCAGCAAAAACAAAAAGAGGCGGCCCGCTTTGCCTGCCTTGTACGCCTCTCGGGAAACTGTACGCCGTTGGCTACGCTGGCAAATGCACGCAACACTTTGTTACGCGCATCGGTCGCCGTACCCGCGCCTTCCGCGAGCGTGTACAAAGCAGACGCCATAAACGGGCAGGCGCTCGCCTTTTACAAATCCCTGAGCGCCATTTCCAAAACTATCTTTGCCATCCCCACGGACTGCTACCCGGAGCCGGTCGCCTATGAGCGCGAATATTATCTTGCGCCTTACGAAGGCGGCGAGGCGCGCAAGCTTGAGTATATAAATGACCTGTATTTTTACGACGTGCCGCGGGAGGCAAACGGAGCCCCGACAAATCCCCTCTACGTTGCGTTACAAAAAGTGAACGTATCGGTTCAATATCAAAGCATCGGCAACCTGTACGAGTGTCCCGACTCGGGGCTGGACGTGGCTGAGGCAGGCAGCCTTCTTGGCGTATTGAACCTGCTTGGCCAAAAAGCCTCGACGACGCCCGCCGAGCAAAAACTGCTGGCGCTGCCGGTCGTGCAAAAGGCCGACCTTGCCCCGTACGTGCAGGCAGCGGCTAAGCAGGATACGCCGCAAGGAGAGACAATAGTCGAGCGGTATATCGAAGGCTCGGCAGACTTTGATCAGGTGGTACTGGGCGCCAGCCACGATAATCTGTTTTTACTTACCAAGGACCGTACGCAGCAGGCTTCATTGGACTATCTGCTCTCGGCGCGCAACTTTGCCTCCACGCTCTTTTTATTCGGCAATCCCACCTTTGTTCCACAGCGCATAAGCCTGTTCAGCAAGACTGTGCCGAGCCCGCTTAACGAAATGTATCTGCGCGAATATCTCAATGATGTTTCAAAACAATATACCGACGTTCAGCTCATGCTGCAGATCAAAAACTCAATGAGTACAGAGGGCGTACTGTTGGGGCTGCTTCCCCATGCCTAAAGTGGCGTGCGATGGGACGATTTAGTACACTGGCCCACATGACCGGTGCACCCGACACGCTACAATTGCTGGCCGCGCGCATGGCCCAAGTAGTTGCGTCGCCCTACTCAGACTTTTACCGCACGCTCTACAACGTGCCCGCCGGGAGTACACCCGATCTTGCTTCGTGGGACGACTGGAGTTTAGTGCCCACGTTTACCAAAGAGGTTATGCTGGAGCGCCCGATGCGTGAATACACGTTCGTACCGAATAAAAAAGTGGATTCGGTCTACTACACTTCCGGCACCAGCGGCAAGCCACCGGCGTTTTGTCCGCGCGTGGCGTATGCCGGCGGATTCAACTATCGCAAAGCTTTTTATGCTTTTCCGGGAGCATTTATGAATTCGTTAAAAACGCAGCACCGCACCGACCGGTTTTTACACGACATGGGCAGCCGGTCGAAGGCGCTGGTCTTTGACGGCAAAAACCCCGCCGCAAGCATCCTACTCGCCAAAGCCGCAGGCGTTGACGCGCTTGGCGTGCACACTTTTACGGTCTGGACGATAGGCGAAGAGATGAAGAAAGCCGGGATGAATCAGCATATCAGGCTGCTGGAGTTCGTCGGCGAAACGTGCTCGCTGGCGCTGTACTCGTACATGCGCGAGACGTTTCCTAACGCGACTATCATTTCTTTTTACGGCCTTAGCGAAGCGGAAGGCGCCGTCGGCTACACCTGCCGCGCGCTCAGCGATAGCGAGCCGTACCCTGTATATCATGCGCATCCGGAATTTCGCTTGGATGTTATTGACCCCGTGACCGAAAAGGCTCTCCCCTTGGAAGCCGGCGTAGAAGGAGAGCTGTTGATTACCGACCTTGCGGAGCGCGCCTTCCCGCTCGTGCGCTACCGCCCCGGCGACACGGTGCGTATTGTGGATGCATCCTGCGCAGAGCACGGCGAGTGGACCTTTACCGTGCTGGGCAAAACAGCGTCGGACTTTATGCTGGTGCCCGGCGGACAACTGCGCGCCGATGAGATAGAACGCGTGTTGCGCACTATGCCGGCAGAAGTGACTGATATTTTTGAAATGCACCGCTACGACGGCGGTACCCCACAAAAGCCCATGCTTGAGGTGATACTGCATGTACAGCCGCACAACCCTCATGCCGACCTGAACGCTCTTGCACAAAGAATCCAACAAGAGCTGCGGGTGGCGCCAAACCGTACATACCAGCAGGGCGTCGATGAAGGCCGCTACCTGCCGCTCACATGCGTGTCTCTTGCGCAGACCACCCCTCAGCAAAAGCACCGTCGGATGTTCAAGCACTAGGTGTGGATAGGGGCCGTTGCAGCCATAAAATGCTCTATACTATGTACATGGATACTTCCTTGGTACGCGCGGCTCGTTTTACCCTCCTCTTGGCAGCCGGCTTTGTGCTCGGCATGCTCGCCCTTATGCTTGTCACCGCAACCGGTAAAAACAGCCTTTGGCAAAAGTTGGGAATCTCTCATGCAAAAAGCGGCTCTCCGGCCCTTGCCGACGCTTCGTGCAGCCTCCCAAGTAAAGACGCCGACAAAGATGTGTACTTTGTTTCGTGCGGCGGCTTTTTCTAACAGTGCCCTAACATTGCGTAGTCGCCCCGGCGCCCTATAATAGTCCGATGTCTCAAACGGACTCATTGGCACTGCGGTTGTTTCCGATACTTGACCCTCTGCAACATAAGATAAAAGACTGGCATTGCCATATAGTGCCAAGCGCCTTTAACCCCATCGACCCGAACTTGCGTGCACTGCCATTGGCGAGTGAATGGCGCTGGGTAAGCGCGCAGGAGCATATAAAACGATTTGCTCCCGAGACTGTTATTTTACAGATGCCGGTGTTTTGGCAGCTTGAGCCATTCATATATTTCGCCGTACGCGGCGCCGAAGCGCCGATTTGCATCATTGAGCCGCAGAACTATCCGCTCGACAAAGCAGCTGTACGCTTTGCATCAGCAAACGCCATAGTAGCCGAGGCCGCCGAAGCTGCCGCCATCACCGAATATCTGCATGCCGGACAGATCGAGCTGCCGCCATATTGGATAGTGGTGCACGCAGGCGATGCCGTACGCTGGGATACGCCACCACTCCTCAAAAATAAAAAATTGGAAATAGCCGAAGAAGTCCACCTGGCCCCCGGCGTGCCGCTGTTAGTGCAGTGCGATACCATAGTAGCCGCACAAAGCGGCCAGTACCACCACTCCGACCTTTTTATTTGGAATGATGACCACTCAGCGCCTGCAATATCAACGACCGGCTCGCTTTTATTTACGCTCAAAGACTTTGCGCTGCCATTTGCTCTTGAAGGTAAAGGCGCCTGTGCCTGCGGTAAGACGTTGCTCGCGCGCGCGGCCTAAAAAGGGAAGTTGATTCCCTTTTATTTTCCTGCAAATACCTTCATTTTGCCGGCCAAATAGGCCTGCATCGCCTCGACTGCCGGCGTCAAAAACTTGTACGGGGTGGTCTCGTCGCCTTGCAAAGATTTGCGGAGCGAGTCGCGGTACAAGACGCGCAGCTCGGTGTTGATGTGCACGACCGCAATGCCCGCTTTGATGCAAGCCACAATGTCCGCCTCGGTATTGCCCGATGCGCCATGAAGCACAAGCGGCAGGCCCGTGGCGTCGGCTATTTCTTTAACGCGTTCGGGATGCAATTTCGGTTCGGGCGCGTTTACCAGCATGCCGTGTATGTTGCCCACCGCCGGCGCAAAACAATCGAGACCGGCGCCCGTTACCAGCTTTACCGAATCTTCTGCGGTAGTGAGGTTGGCTTCGGTCACGCCTTCGGGCAAAGACTCAAGCAATTTGGATGATTGGCCGATGTAGCCAAGTTCGCCCTCCATCACGACGTCGCGGCCGGAGGCGCGTGCATAGGCAACGCATGCCTTGACCAGCGCGACATTTTCATCGAAGGGAAGTTTGGCGCCGTCTACGACGACCGAATCGACGCCGGCGTCTATCGCCTTTTGCACTTTCTCTACGCTATAGGTATGGTCGGCGTTAAGGTACATCTGCACGCCGTTCTTGTTGTACACGTCTATCAAAGCGCGCGCGTGGGAAATAGGAAAGTACTCGCGCTCGCCTTCACTTAAGCCCGCAATTACGGCCAAGCCCGTTTCTTTTGCCGCAAGCGCAATGGCATGCAGCTGGTTAGAGTCCGAAAAATTAAAATGCCCGATAGCATACCCACCCGCCTTTGCCTCCAAAATCGCTTCCCGTAATGTTTGCATGATTCTATTATATATCTATATCAGCGTATCCCCCATTCCAAACGCAGAGTGGATTCCTCTTGTGATACACTCTTTTTAAGACTATGAAACGGAAATTCCCAATACTTTGGCTCTTCGTTGGGCTCTTTCTTGTAATGGCTTGGCAGCCTGCTTTTGCTTCAACCGGCACCATCGACGCGACCAATCACTATGCCTGGGATGACAACGGCGGCTACGTGAACTGGTACGCAACAGGAGGCAACGTCACGGTCACGGACACTGCGCTCACCGGTTACCTCTGGTCGGCCGGCTTTGGCTGGATCAACCTCTCTCCTGCACTAGGCGGTGTCACCAACAGCGCCGGCACTCTTGGTGGCTATGCGTGGGGCGCAAATACCGGCTGGATCAACTTTGCGGGCATCACGATCGACAGCAATGGGCTCTTTCACGGGCAAACCACGCCACAGTCACTCTTTGGTACGATGACCTTTGACTGCACATACTGCAACGTCACTACCGCGTGGCGAAACTCAACGGTAACGCCCACGGTAACCAACACCGGCGGCGGAGGCGTCATCAGCGGTTCGCAATCGGTTGGCTATCAAAACGGCTCCGGCGCTTCAAGTTCGAATGCTGTGTCCACCACTTCATCGAGCTCATCATCAAATGCAACTCCGCCCAAGTCTTTAGTGCCTACAACTCCGCCGCCAAAGACCGAGCCGACCATTCCTCCCAGTAGTAACCCTTCGCAGCCTGCGCATCTCACCCCCAATATTACGTTGAGCATTTACACCGCACCGTCGGCAGTGGCAGGCACTCCACTTGCGGTCAATGTCAATTTTAGCAACACCAAGCGCACCCAAAACATCACTGTTGTCTACCGCCTCTATGCATCATCCGGCGCAACTCTGTACTCGGCATCCTCAACACTTACCCCAACCAGCATGCCCTCATTTGTCGCCAGCATCCCCACGACTGGTTTGCCGGTAGGCACCTACACCGTGGCTGTGTCGGCGCAGTATGGCAAGCAAGCAATTGCAACGCAGACCTTAGCGGTCGCCCTATATGCCGCTAAAGCACAGGCGGCCAGCGCTCCTTCTACGTATACGCAAACTACCCCGTCCTGCAGCTGGCTCACGTGCTGGTGGCAAAAGATCATGAGTTTCTTCACGCACCTTTTCTGACTATGACCTCTCCACACACCTCCACATCAAGCAATTATCGATGTTATTCTATACGGTATGGGATTTAGATTCTCTCATTCCCGGCCGCTCAGTTACTTCATTCTTTTTGTTGCTTTGAGCATGTTCCCGCTCGTCGCCTCAGCGACGCAGTATCAGCCCGGGCAAACGCTAAATCCAAGTTGTCCGCCGACTGACCCGACCTGTGTTGTTATTCCAAGTACCATAAGCTCCAGCTTCCAGGCGACCTCGACCACTGCCACTTCGACATTCGCCGGCAGCGTATCAGTTGCGAGCACCGCCTCATCAACGAACGTTGTCGTATCAAACAGCCTCGTGATAGGAACCCTCAACGGTATTCTCAAAGCCGTTGCGGGAGTTGTGACGAGTGCCCTTGTTAATCTTTCGAGCGACGTGACTGGTGTGCTGAACATCGCCAACGGAGGCACCGGAACTTCGACCGCACCTGCATATGGTCAGTTCTTGATCGGCGACGGGAGCGGCAACTATGCGCTGATGGGGACGAGCAGTTTGGGGATTGTGACCAGTCAGTGGACGACGAGCGGAGGCACTATCTACTACAACACGGGCAATGTGGGGCTCGGCACGTCGTCGCCGTTTGCAAAACTCTCTATCAATGCCAACAACGGTGACACCAACACTATGCTTTTTGCCATAGGCTCATCGACCCAGTCGGCAACTTCAACACTCTTCAGCATCAACAATGCCGGTCAGGTCGTTATCGGTGGTACGGCCTCAAGCACGATAGGGCAACTCTCGGTCATGGCGGGAACGTCGACGGCTACCCGCATTTCCCAAAGCACCCTTGCCAACGCTGCAGTGGGCCAGTACCTGCAAGGCCGCTATCTATACGTCGTTGAAAATAACACCACGAATGGCTTTGAGATCTGGGATATCTCCAATCCGGCCGCTCCGCTTCTGGTATCACAAAGCACTCTTGGTGCGGTCGGCCGTGCCATAAACGTGCAAGGCCACTACGCATTCGTAACGGTAGCTGCAGCAACTAATGGCTTCGAGGTTTGGGATGTCTCAAATCCCGCTGCGCCGGTGAGAATATCGCGGAGCAATGTCATCAACGCCATTTACAGTATGTATGTCCAGGGCAGATACGCATACTTGGCCGATCAGACCTCTAACCTTGAAATTTTTGATGTGTCTAACCCCGGCGCACCGGTGCGTGTTGGCAATCTTGCTCTGGGTGGCACTGCAGAGGGAGTCTTCGTGCAAGGTCCGTATGCGTACGTAGCAGAGGGCTTCTCTAGTCTTCTCGAGATTTGGAACGTTTCAAATCCCGCTTCGGCATATCGTCTATCTCAGAGCGCGCTAAGCCAGACAGGTCAGGGCATTTATGTCCAAGGACGTTATGCGTATTTGAATGATCTAACGAACAGTAATTCTTTTGAGATTTGGGATGTTTCCAACCCCTCGTCTCCGACTCGAGTAGCATTGACTGCCCCGCAAGGGAGCGGCAGGGGCATCTATGCTCAAGGCCGCTATGCGTACACAGTCTCGACTACCTTCCTTGAAACGTGGGACGTTTCGAACCCCACGGCACCTATACGTGTCTCAAAAAATTCGCTTACGAATGCAGGCAACCGAGGTGTCGTAGTGCAGGGTCGGTACGCATATGTCACAGAAAACGGTACCATCAACGGGATCGAAGTCTTTGACCTCGGCGGCGCATACATCCAGCAGGGCGAGTTCGGTGGGCTCGAGACGGGGACGCTCAGCGTGCGCGATAATCTGCAGGCGGTTGACGGCTCGTTTGCCGGCGGGCTTTCGGTGGGGAGTTCGCTGAGCGTCACCGGCTCGGGAAGCTTCCTTGCGGCAAGCTCCACCTACAACACCACCGCCAATATTTTTAGCGTTGCAACTGCCAGCTCCACCGGCCCGATCCTCTCTATCCTCGGCAACGACAATGTCGGCATTGGTACCTCAACTCCATATTCCAATCTCTCGGTCTGGGGCCCTGACACTGCCAGCTCTACTCTCGCATTCAATATCGTCAACAATGCCTCGACCACGGTGTTTGCTGTCTTCGACGGCGGCAACGCACAGCTCTCGGGAACTCTGACCCAAAGCTCAGACAAAAGGTTAAAGACCAATATTAATACATTAGATGCTTCAAGTTCACTGGCGGCTATTAATCAATTAACCCCTGTCACCTACAACTGGTTAGATCCTGACAAAGGCGGCACTAAACAATATGGCTTTATCGCTCAACAGGTACAGCAGGTATTTCCGAATTTGGTATCAACCACATCCGCCACGGCGCTGACGCCGGATGGAACGCTCGGACTAAATTATCTCGGCCTCATTGCTCCGCTAGTAGAGGCGGTGCAGACACTATCAGCCGAATTGCAAAAACTAACCGCTACCGTACAAAGCTTCGCGCACTCCTTTGCTTCCGACAGCATTACGGCGAACAATCAGCTGTGTGTAAAAAACTCCAGCGGCACGCCAGTCTGCATTACCGGCGATCAGCTCTCAAATATTCTCTCCGGCACGCCGTTAGTGCAGCTAAGCGCACCAACTCCTCCTACGATTTCCGAGACGACCACTCCCCCCATTACACCTGTAGTGGCACCGGATGCTACAACTACGGCTTCCTCGACGACTCCATAAAACAACGCCCGCCGTGTATAATTAGCCTATGGACCATATTGATTTTTTCGCCATTGGCGATATTGTTACCGAACCCTTTATAAGACTCAAAGACGCCGAGGTGCACTGCCAGATAAACAACGAGGACTGCACGATTTGCATGCGCTGGGGCGACAAGATCCCCTACGAAAGCGCGACCGTGTGTGCTGCCGTGGGCAATGCCTCTAACGCCGCCGTTGCAGCCGCGCGTCTGGGGCTTGCCTCGGCGCTGCGCGCCTATGTGGGCGACGACCAGTACGGTCCCGAATGCCTGGCAGTTTTAAAGCAGGAAAAAGTGCTGACCGACTACATGGTTACCGAACCCGGCAAACACACCAACTACCACTACGTGTTGTGGTACCTAGACAACCGCACCATTTTGGTAAAGCACGAAGAGTTTTCATACACCGTGCCCGAGTTGCCGGCGGCGCCAAAGTGGATATACCTTTCATCGCTCGCTGCCAATTCCCTCCCGTACCACGAGGCAATGATCGAGTGGCTCAAAAAATATCCCGAGTCCAAACTTGCCTTCCAGCCCGGGACATTCCAGATGAAGCTGGGTGTTGCGGCGCTGAGGCCCATATACGAGCGCACCGATTTTTTTGTTTGCAATAAAGAAGAGGCCGAAAGGATTTTAGAAAAGCCAGTCGGTAGCGACATACAAGAGCTACTCACCTCTCTTAAAGCGCTTGGGCCAAAAATTGTGGTGATAACCGATGACAAGCGCGGCTCATACGCGGTAGATGAGGCGGGCAAAATGCTGCACGTGCCGCGCTACCCCGACCCTCGGCCGCCGTTTGAGATCACCGGCGCCGGCGACGCACTTGCCTCGAGCACCGCATCGGCGCTCGCGCTTGGGAAGCCCTTGGATGAAGCGCTGCGCTGGGGCTCGGCCAATGCCTCAGCAGTCCTGCAGGAAATCGGCGCGCAAAAAGGCTTGCTGGACCGCGCAACGTTAGAGCAGCATGTTATAAACCCACCTGCAGCTTGGGAAATTACATCGTTGTGAAATTCCAAAAATAAGTAAATTATTTTTGGAATTTATATACTATATATGATACTTTCACTTACAGGACCATCGGGTGTTGGCAAAACAACTTTGATGCACAACCTTCTTAAGGCGCTGCCTAACGTAAAGCCGCTGGTGAGCTACACTACGCGCGCGGCGCGCCCCAGCGACGAGCCCGGCGAATACAAGTATGTGTCGCAAGAGGAGTTTGACCGCATGCAAGCGGCCGGCGAGTTTTTATGGACTGCCAATGCCTACGTTAACCACTACGGCACGCGCAAAGTTGATATTGATGAAGCACTGGAGAGCAAGGACGCATTGTACATGCCGGTGTTGGTCTTGAGTGCGGTCAAAAAATTGCACGAGTATGCAAACGAGGTCGGCAAAATCGCCAACCTGCATTCGATGTACATACATATAGAAGACGAAAATGAATTGCGCAGCCGCTTTAAAGAGCGCGGCGACAAACCCGCAGAGGCCGAGGCGCGCATACAAGAGTGCCGCAGCTGGAACATTGATGCCAAAAACTTAGGTGTACCGTTTATTTACCTTGAAGCGCAAAAAAAGCGTGAGGACATTTTGGCCGACGCACTGGCGCACATACACGCGGCCGGCATCGAATAATTAAAAAATAAACCCCCGAGCGTATGCGCTCGGGGGTTGTGTTGTTAGCGGACAGGCCTATGGACTGTCGCCGGCATGTTGAATAGTTGGTCGAGCCGGGCGGTTTTGCGCAACTCAATATCACGAGAAGGCTTGTTGTGCGTAACGACCATCGCGTGGTTCTTGAGATATGCCTGCTTGGCAAGAAATCCTCCTATCGGGCCGATCACCAAGGTGAACATGAACACAATGGCAACACCAAACCTGAGTTCAAAGGACGAAAGTAATCGAAGTCTGCGTACCGTTGGATATAGTACCCAAACCACCTGGGCGATGAGCATTGGTCCGGTCTCCCTTTTGATTGAAATAACTGTCAACAGAATTGTACCGCAAATTTGACAAATGTCAATAGTTGTTATACTGAGCCGCGGATGAGGAAAGCAACAGGTTGACTATAGGGTTGCTGCCAAAGGCGGCGTGCCACAAAATAAGCCCGCAACCAAGAGTAAACGATGCGATCAAAGCCAAGCCCAAGTAGGTATTAATGTTTGAGCGGAGCAGTATCGCTTCACCTGTGGTTGGCATATGAGTAGATTATACGCCCTTGCTTCCCTCTTTTCTTGCCTTTACTTTGGTTATTGCCTCTACTATATGCGGTGTGTCGAGACCGTATTCTTTATATAGCTCAGGTGCCGTGCCGGACTGGCCAAAGCGGTCGTGTACGGCAACAAACTCCTGCGGCACCGGATACGCTGCCGCCAAAAGCTCTGCAATAGCACTGCCCATGCCGCCGGCCATCTGATGCTCTTCAACGGTCACTACGGCGCCCGCGTCTTTAACCGCCGCTAAAATCGTCTCCCTGTCGAGCGGTTTAATTGATGAAATATTTATCACCACAGTTGGGATTTTAAATTCTAATTCTTTTGCCGCCATAAGTGCTTGATACAAAAGCGTGCCGGTCGCAAAAATAACCACCTCCGGCTTGTGCTCGCTCTCCCACACTACGTTTGACTTCCCTATCACAAACGGCGTTTCAGCCGTAGTCATGACCGGAGTCTTTTCGCGCGCAAGGCGGATATACACCGGCCCGGCATGCGCCGCCGCCGCGAGCGTTACCTTGCGAGCCTCTTCGCTATCGCACGGGTACAGTACCGTCATGTTGGGCTGCGCGCGCATAAGCGCAATGTCCTCCAAAGCCTGATGCGTCGCGCCATCGGGGCCGACCGAAAGCCCTGCGTGTGCGCCGGCAATTTTGACCGGCACATTGTTTAAGCTAATGGTCGTGCGAATCTGCTCGTTGTTGCGGCCGGGGCTAAACGTTGCGTATGAGGTAATAAAAGGAATCTTGCCGTAGTTAGCCAAACCCGATGCGACGGTAGCCAAATTTTGCTCGGCAACACCCAGCTCAATATACCTCTCGGGATACTTCTCTTTAAAAGGCAAAGTGCGCGTACTTTCAGCCAAGTCGGCGCATAGCACCACAACGTTTGGATTGGTCTCTCCCAACTCCAATAAAGCTGTGCCAAACCCATCGCGCGTAGCCGCCATGTCCGGCGAGGTAAAAATATTCTCTTTTAGTTTTACATTGGGATTTATCATAGGCCATTTTTAAGCAAAATGAGAACAAGTAACCCCAGCAATGCGACTACGAATACTACAAAGATAACCCATGGGAGCCACAGGAGTACGCGCCACAGGCGTGGTTGGGATTTACGTTGCAACGCCCACATCCACCCGGCAACAATGCTCAGTACAGAAATGACCACAGCCAAAGCCATGAGCATATACGCAAGCCAGACTAGCCACGCGCTTTGCCAAAGTGCTGCATACAAATCCAAATAATAGGCCAAACATACAAAAATAAAACAGATTGCTGACTGGGCAAAGGTATTTACCGTGGCGTACAGTTTTTTTAAATTCCTACTCATGTTCGCTTTGGATTTTACCTTTTAGGGTGCGCAGTTCTTGCAGCCATTTTTTGGCCTGTTCAGCATTGGGCGGTGTGCCGTGCCAGTGGTAGTCGTACTCGATTTCTTTAATGCCTTTGCCTGGCACCGTGTGCGCGATTATCACGGTAGGCCGCTCGGTAATCGCTTTTGCTTCGCCCACCATGTCGACAAACGCGGCGATGTTGTTGCCGTCGCACTCCAAGACGTGCCAGCCAAAGGCCTCGTACTTGTTTCTTAGACTTTCCAAAGGCATTACGTCTTCGGTCAGGCCGTTTATCTGTATATTGTTGCGGTCAATAATGCCCGTGAGATTCGAGAGTTTGTTGGCGCCTATAAACATGGCCGACTCCCAAATGTTGCCGGCGTCGTGCTCGCCGTCGCTCATAGCGCAGTATACATGGAACTTTTTTCCATCCATGCGTGCGCCGTATGCAATGCCCGCTGCCTGCCCCAAACCCGAACCAAGCGGCCCCGATGTTGTTTCCAAGCCGGGCAGGCGCTCGCGCTCGGGATGTCCCTGGAGGCGGCTGCCAAATTTGCGCAGCGTTAGACATTCTTCCACCGGAAAGTACCCGGCATGCGCCATGGCCGCGTAGCGCACCGGCACAATGTGCCCATTACTAAGTATCAAACGGTCCCGCTCTTCCCACTCGGGGTTCTTAGGATCGTGATTTAAAATATCAAAATACAGCGCGGCAAAAATATCGGCCATGCCCATGGGGCCCGCAGTGTGGCCGCTACCCGCCGCCACGAGCATCTCGATGATAGTCTCGCGGATTGCCTCGGCCTTTAATTCAAGATTTTTGAGATTTTCGTCCGTGAGCATATCTATATGCTAGCATGCTAACAACCTACCCCGGCGTACGAGCCGGTGCCTATATACACCGAATTGACAGGCCCCCCGCCGGTACCGGCCGAAGAGCATTGCGCCGTTGTGTTACCCGATCCGCAGCGCGTAGGGTTGATAAAATTGGGAGTGTAGTCGGTAAGATTTTCGGGATTTTTATACGACATAAAACAATATTTCTGCCCGTCGGAAGAAATATACAGAAAACCGGCGTCGCTCCCCAAGTTTTTAGGGTCGCTAAACGCTGCTATAAAAGGGGCCATTTCCACCGACAACGTATTAACTCCTGCCGCGCCAACGGTTGCGCACGTTTTTTGCGAAGAATATACCGTGCTGTCAAAGCTGGTGTAATTGGTGTCGGGCGACGTGCATGAGGTAATCGGATAATGGCCATTGGCGCTATAATACAGCTCAAGCGCTTTTTGCATTTCTAGCAATTCAGAAACGCGCGCGCCATCCCTCGACTTGGTCCGCGCACCGGTGAGCGCCACGAGTACAATCGAAGCCAAAATGCCAATGATGGCTATGACTACCAACAATTCGATGAGAGTAAATCCTTTTGCGCGGAACATATATAGTAGGGTTAGTTTGCAATAGCCTCAAGCTCTTTAATCGCCGCTCCAGGGTCGTCTTGTCTAAAGACGGCCGAGCCTGCAACCAGAAACTGCGCGCCGGCTTTTACCAAAGCAGGGATTCTTTCGGCATTGACGCCGCCGTCTATTTGCAAAGTAAGATCCGGGTAGCGGGCATGCAAGCGCTCTAAAAGGTGCACCGAGCGCTCATCAAACAGCTCTCCTTGGCGGCCTATGGTCGCGATGCCCATCACCTGCACGTAGTCGTATTGCGCTTCAAACTGCTCGAGCTCATCGGGCTGAGCGTCGCACATGAGCGCTACGCCAACCTGCACCGACAATGCACCGCTATCCTCGCGCAAATCGACCAGATGCTGCACTGCCTTGACGGCTTCCGGGCTGCGAGCGTGTACGATAATATGCGAGGCGCCCGCCCGTACGTAGTCCATGACACGCAGGAGCGGATCATTGATCATCAGGTCAAACTCATAATTAATCTCGTCCCAATGCGGCAGGCCGTGCTCTTCGCTGACCACTTTGTCAAAAGTTTCTTTGTCGTGGTACGGCCAAGTGGCTTTGTGGAGGAACGTGCCGTGCGCATACACGCCGTCGACAATATCGACCTGCACGCGCTTGGCTTTGCCTACAATTTTGTCGACATGGTTTCCAAGGTCCTTAAAATTTTTGGGCAGCACCGCAGGCACTATCTCTATTTTTTTAGGAGCGTTACTGTGTGCGTACGGGTCAAACATATTAGTGTAATTTTGCTATTCGGCGAACATGACGCTCTTCACCGGAAAAAGGAGTTTCGAGCCAAAGCAGCACCGCCTCTTTAGCCTCTTCTTGGCTTATAAACCGCGCGCCGATGCTAAGCACATTGGCGTCGTTATGCTCGCGCGAGAGCTTTACTATGTCTTTGTTGCCGCCGTAGTACACGGCTGCGCGCACGCCGCTGGTGCGGTTGCACACCATAGCCTCGCCTTGGCCGCTTCCACCTATGGCGATACCCGCAGCTGTTTTGTCATCAGCAATAGCGCGCGCTAGTGGGCCTATAGTGTCCGGATAATCGTCAGCCGGGTCAAAACTTGATGGGCCTAAATCCTCGACCTGGTAGCCGCGCTCGGCGAGAAATGGCCCAAGTGCTTCTTTTAACTCATATCCCGCGTGGTCCGAAGCTAAAAATACCTTTTTCATTTTTAGATTAGATATGCTTGCCCGCTTCTTTAACGTGGCGCACCAGCGTGTGCGTGTAACCCATTTCATTATCGTACCACGCCATTACTTTGACCAAGTTTCCGTCGATGACGCGCGTAAGCCCCAAGTCGGCGATAGAGCCAAACTCCGAGCCTATGATATCGCTCGATACGAGCGGCTCATTGGTGACGCTAAAGATACCTTGCCAGCCCGGGGCTGACGCGGCATCACTTAATATTTTATTTACCTCCTCGACGGTAGTATTGCGCTTTGCAATAAAGGTAACGTCGGCAATAGAGCCCGCCGGTACCGGCACGCGGAGGCTTATGCCGTCAAACTTCCCCTCCAATTGTGTATATGCTTGCGTTACCGCAATAGCAGCGCCGGTCGAAGTGGGCACGATATTTTGCGCCGCGCCGCGGCCCTCTTTGACGTCTTTTTTGGAAGGGCCGTCCACCAAGCTTTGGCTGGCGGTGTAGCCGTGCACCGTACTAAGCACGGCCTTTTCTATCCCTAGTGCCGCGTCGAGTATCGCAATAAGCGGGCTCGCTGCATTGGTTGTGCATGACGCGTTTGATGAAAGGGCCGACTCAGAAAGCTTGCCTTCGTTAACGCCCATCAGCACCGTCACGCCCGAGACACCAACATCGCTCGACTTGGCCGGCGCCGAAATGACGACGCGCTTTGCGCCCGCGTCCAGATGCACTTTTGCTTTTGCAAAATCAGTAAAGAGGCCGGTCGACTCGACGACAATGTCGACGTTTAGGTCCTTCCACGGCAAATTGGCCGGATCCTTTTCCTGCAAAAACTTTGCCTTATTTTTTCCTATCGTCAAAATGCCATCCTGCCCCGAAACTTCGAACTTTGCAGTGCGGTACACGCTGTCATATTTTAAAAGGTACGCAAGATTTTCTAAGTTTCCCAAATCATTAATAGCTACAATTTCTATCTCGCTGTCGCCCTCGGCCGCACGCGCAAAACACCTCCCTATCCGGCCAAAGCCGTTGATTGCTACTTTAAGTGCCATAGGGTTAGTATAAAGTATAAAGTGGTTAGTATAAAGGGAGGAAGATAGGATAATATCTAAAAAGGGCATGTGAATGGGCACCATTCACGCTTTATTTTAATCAATAAGAAGTGTTTTTAGGTCTTGCCTAGTTTGTATTTGCTCTAAACCATCCGACACAAACTGCTTATAGTCAGCAAGGTGTTTGAACTGCCCGAGCACTATAGTTTTATCGCAAAGATTCTCTCCTGCCGCGCTCACATATTCTTTATAACTGCTATACGGATAGTCCTCCGGCCGTTTAGCCAACCGGGCGGCTGTCGGATTTTGATGGATATACGTGGAAAGCCATTTTAAGTAAGTGTCGTCATCAACATGAACAGCTTTAAACTGGTCCTGAAAGAGCGAGCCTACTCTTTTGTATTTCTTGTTAAAAAGTTTTGAGTAACTGCCGCACACCTTTGAAACAAGCACGCTCACGGCCAAGTCGGTATTTTGCCGGAGTAAAAAATGAAAATGATTTGGCATGAGACAGTAAGCCACCAAAGAAAAGGTATTCGCTGGCAAAGGCTTGCGCTGATTCCGCTGTAAATGGGCACCATTCACACGTTCTAAAGTTCGGTCAGGATATAGTGCTTCCGAAAGTCTGCGAAGAAAAAGCTTGTAATCTTCAGCATCGCGAAAAATAGCAGCCTTATTATTGCCGCGATTATACACATGGTAATACTCCCCCGGCGCAAAGGGTTTATAGTCTCTGTTATTCATCAGTGTGAATGGGCACCATTCACAGAGAGTACCAAAGAAGGCTGGCGTTGCAAGATTTTAGAGGAGGTGTGAATGGTGCCCATTCACAGGGTCATACAAACCTAAATGAACTTCCAGGTTTGGATAATACCGCCCAGCCAGGTGTCCAGTGCCTTGTACGTGGCAACTTCGTACAGGTAGCCTCCCCTGATAAACCAGACCTCGCGCGTGTCGCCCATGATGCCGTTGCGGCCATAAAACATCGTGGCCGGCGTGCCGCCTACCACCACGTTTTGCGGCTGGAGAAATGTCCCGGACGGCTCGTCGAGCGTAAAGCGCGCCTGGTCTATCTGCGTCTTGTCGTATGGGGTTACAAATACTTCAAACCCTTCGCTCGTGCTCGAGTCCTGGAAAGATACGGTCAGCGCGCCTCCTTGCTCTTTGTATTCGGTAGCAACTAAATTGTCTGGGAACAAAAGGCCAAAATGAAATGCGGCATTTTGATACAGGCGCATGCCAGCGGTAGATTCGGTGGTGACCGGAGTCGACTCGGACAAAGGCACCGTCGTGCTTGCATCATCAATCGCGGCTAAAGAGCCGCCATTGGCCGATAGAACAATAACCGCGCCCTGATTCCCCGCCGTTTTGTACCAATAAAAACCTCCAGCAATGATGACCAGTACGCAAACAAGTCCGGCAAGGAGAACTATTTTATTCTCTAAAATCACCCGCTAATTATATCGCAATTATAAAATTACGGAGTATACGTATTATTGAGACTCTGCCGCAGCCGCCGTGAGCGCCTTTTTAATCGATGTAATGTCTGTGGAAAGAGCGTTCACTTGATGTTGAAGCTGCGTAAGCAACACGCCAAGTGCCGTTGCTTTAGGGGCGCTAGCTGCAACGACCGGCTTTTGCAGGAAATCTTCGGCGGTCCATCCGCTGGCTCCTGCATCGTACTTGATATTCCACCAGGTGTAACCATTGGCATTGCTCGGACCCCCAACAAGGGTACCAAAAGCTCCAGCGGTTTGTTTGCCGACAATGGTGCCATTGGGTGTTGCGCGCACGTTCACCTTAGTGACTAAGACTATGCGGTCTCCTTGGGAAAAATTGGCGGTTTTGGTGGTGTCGGCGAGTGCGGGTGCGGGTGCCACAGCGAGCAAGAAAAGGCCTGTAGCTAAGATGCTAATTACTATATTACTTGAGCGAATTACCGCGGTGTTCATAAAAATGTAAAGATATTATACATGCTAATTAGGATGTGCCAATGACCGGTTAATTATACAGTAGGAGAACAAATCAACCTACACCGATGGTGGATAAGGCCTGCCTCACCTCAAAAGCACGCGGCCGATAAGCCGCACGCGCCCAACAAGACGGATGATGCGGCCGGTGCTTCCACTGCCAGCGGGCGTGTACGTGATCACAAGAATACCTTGCGCTCCGGCACCTCCACTGCCGTCAGGAGCGCCATCTGCGCCACCGCCACCGCCACCGCCATAAAGTGCTCCTGCTCCTCCTGTGCCTCCTGCTGTAGTACCTCCTGAACCGCCGCCGCCGCCGCCGCCAGGGCCGCAGTGTGTCAAGCTCGCTGCGGTACAAGCTGCTCCATCCCATTCGCTTCCCGTTGCACCTCTACCTCCATTAAAGCCTGGTGTTGATGCTACGGAAGTAGTAAACGCGCCTCCGCCGCCCGCACCAGAGCCAGCAGGTGCATCACCGCCATTACCCGAGGCGGAACCAGCGCCACTCCCGCCGGCTGCGCCCGCATTTCCATATCCGCCATTTGCTCCAGTCGGGGATACTGCAATGCTTCCTGGCGTGCCGCTTGCGCCTCCTGTGCCTCCTCCTCCGGAACCGCCAGCAGTTACAGTCGGTGCATTACCACCCGCTTTACCGACGCCATTTGGGCCTCCCGCACCTCCTCCTCCCGCGCCTCCCGTACCGCCATTGAGACTGCCTAGACCGCCGTCTCCTCCATTGTTGCCCGTACCGCCGATACCTGGCGCAATAACCCCCCCACCTCTACCATTGCCATTGACCAAGAGTGTAACGCCACCGCCACCGCCATTTGCGCACAAGATCGCAACACCGCAACCAGTGGCCGTACCGAAGACGGTCGGCGTGCTCGTGGCGCCGTTGCCCGTTGATACACTTCCCGCACCACCAGCACTGACGATGTAGCTGATGCTTATACCGGAAGTCGTCGCAAAATTCGTGAGTATGCGATACTCGCCGCCGCCGCCGCCGGCGTTTCCGCCGCCGCCGCTCCCGCCGCCGCCGCCGCCGATCGCTTCTATCGTGTTGTTCAAGCTATTCCAATTAGTGGGGACTGTCCACGTCGATGTGGCTGTTGCAGTTAGGTACCCGCGGCACTTGCCGCTGCCGATATCGGTGAAGGTGACATTGCTGCCGGTGCCGCAGGTCGTGGCAAAGGTTTTTTCTGGCATCACAAAAACCGCAAGGAAAAGTACGAGAAAAGAGAGCGTGAGGATTTTTCTTGCCGTCATACTTTTATTATAGCAACTTATCTCGGATATAAACTTTTTTATGGTGTTGTTGAACTAGCGGCCTCAACCACATTAACCGTGCGGGTTGCCGTGCCTACGTTGCCAGCTTGGTCGGTCGCACTATATATAATAGTATGCGTCCCCGCCGCTGAAGTATCTATTCTTATCTGGTCGGGCGTAGTAGTTGCCCCCCCATCAACCGAGGCATAATATCCCAAGTTTTGGTCGACATTGTCGGTTACCGTTGCGCCCAAATCGCTGTAGCTATCACCTACAGTCAGGGTAGCCGGATTGGCGCCGTTAATGGTGATGGTCGGAGGTATAGTGTCAGCAGTTGTGGTGCTGCTGCCTCCCGCATTTCCACCGCTGCTCGAGCCGCCGGCAGCTTGGGCGGTACCAGCACTGCCATTCAAAAGATTTTGCAGCTGTGTCTGCGTAACACAAGTTGTGCCGAGGCACAGCTTGTTGGCATTTACAGTGTCGGCGGTGATGTCAGTAGCGGTAATCGTTGTAGCAAAGATCTGATTAAACGTACCGACGGTCGCATATACTGCCGCACCCAGCTGGCGCACGCCCAGCTGCGTTATGTTTTGTAGCGAGTTAAGAGCTGTAGTCACTGCTGACTTAAGTGCATCGGTGGCTGCTGCGAGCGGTCCGGCGACAAGTTGCGCAGGACTCGAGGTTGCCGATGTTGAAGCAACCGAGGTAATGTCCTGACCATTAAGGTACAGATTGCCGTTGATAGAGACGCTCGGCGTCGAAGATGCCGGAGCCGAGATGGCGATGATAGGCACGGTGCCGGTAGCGGTCGAAGTGGCGATGGTCCACGTGTTGGTGCCGACGGCAATGGTCGTGGTTGCAGCGTTTACATAATTGATCGTGCCTGCATTTATGACAATGGTCGAAGTGGCGCCAGTGCCGATAGTGATGAGGCCGTTTTGGATTGTAAGCTGCGGGAAGGTTGCGGTCGACGACGCGATGCCCAGTATATTGTTATTGAGTTCTTGGACCGCGCCTACAAGGAACGTGGTAAAGCCAGCGTAGTTAAGCTGAAGATAGCCGGTAGTTTCATCAGTAGTGACTATGTCAGGTATAACCTGCTGTATTTGCTGGGCGATAAAGCCCGAATGCTGCGGGTCGCCGTCGTTCTCGGTTTTCCAGTTGAAGAAGATCGGGTTTAGTTTGAGAATATCCTGGAGCGAAGTGGTTGCACTAATTGAATTGAAATTCTTCTTGAGGCGCTGATCGGATGAACATTGGACACCGGAGGCGGCCCCCGGGCTGATAGAACAGCCGGTGGAACCGTTGTAGAAAGACGCGACTGCGCGCTGCGTAGTAGCCGTACCACCTTGCACTACAAGCGCCGGTGAAGTGGTGGCAACGGAACTGGTGCCTATACCCACCTGGGCATAGTTGCCGTTTTGCTTGATGACAAAGTCAGTACGCGTCGAGGAGCCCACTACAAATTCAGGAACACCTGCAAACAGGTTTGACGTATCGATGCTGAAGCGTCCCCAAGGCGTGGTGGTACCAACACCAACCGAGCCGCCGTTGGTGACAACAAAGTTGGTACCGGTAGAGGAGCCAATGGCAAACGCGGGACCGCTAATGCCGTTGGGATTGACCGAGAGCTGTGCCCAAGGTGAAGACGAGCCGATGCCCCAATTGCCTCCCGCGGTAATGACCGATGTCAGTACCGGCACTGTAGCAGTATTGAAGATATCAAGGATGTCAGCGGTCTGGTTGAGGAATGGCGCAAGCGCAAGCGTTGTAGAGGCGGCCGCCGGCGACTTGATGCTCAGCGATGCGTAGGGGCTTGAGGTGGCTCCAATGCCGACCGCAAACGTTGAGGTTGCCTCGACCACGAAGCCCGTGCTGCCAGTCGAGGTCGCAAGCCAGCCGCCGGCACTGGCGATGGTACCGCCGGCAATGGTGCCGCAGTTCACCGCACTGCCGGTTACCTGGAGTGCATTGGAGCCGTTGCAAGTCCCGATCGACGAGAGCGTGAGCGTGTTGAGCGTCGTGTTGCCGCTAACCGTGAGCGTACCGGCAAGCGTTGTGTTGCCACCAACATTAAACGCGCCCGAGATGGTCGATGAACCCAGAACGGCAAACGCTGTTGTTGTTGCATTAGTGAGCAGCGTGTTGCCAAGGAGCGTCGTTGAGGCAAACAGGTTAGATGAAACTGAGTTGAAGGCGCCCGAGATGGTGGAGGAACCGGTAATCGTCAGGTTAGTGCCAGTTGCGATCACAAAGTCGAACGCGGCAAAGTGCGAGGTGGATGACGCTTGCAAACCTGCGGTAAAGAATATCGGCGTACCGGTCGCGTTCTCTGCCGCGCCAAAGTTGGTGCCGGGTGTGAAGGAGAACGTGCCGCCCGAGCCCGTGCCGCAGTTAGTGCCGGTCGAGTACAGCTCGCCGTTGGGGCTGAACTGCGCACAGCCCGAGGTGCTGGTTGAGATCGCAAAGGTGCCTACGTTGTTTGCACCGACCGAAAGCATCTTCCACGGTGTGGTGCTGCCAAAGCCGGTGTTGACCGCAAAGTTAAAGATGTCGTTGCTTGCCGCGCCAAAAGTTATAGTGCCGCCGGCAAAGGTTTTGATGATCGAGCTGTTCTGGAATACAAGGTTAGGGCTTGAGTTGGTGTCGCCGATGTAGACGTCCGACCCCGGAGCGCCTATTGAAACCTGCTCGCTGCCGCTGGTGGTGTTGATGGCAAACAATGGCGACGCGGTGGTTGATGTTGCAATGGTCCACGCATATGGCGTGTTGTTAGGGATGGTCGACGTGGAGTTGGCAGTGTACTGGATAAGGCCGCCGCTGAGGGTAAGGGTGCTTGAGAAGGTAGACGATGCGGTTGCGTAGAGGCCGCCTGTAAAGCCTATGAGCGTGCCGGTGGCATTTGATGCACTACTGCCAAAGGTGGATGGAGTGAACGGGAAGGCAGATCCTCCTCCCGAACCGCAGGCTGATGCGTTGGCAGAGAGCGTGCCGAGCGAGTCAAACTGGGCGCAGCGCGTGCCTACGCCGCCGGCTGAGGAAACAATAAGGCCGGTCGTCGATGCCGTGCCGGAGAGGAAGAAGTTGCCACTGCTATTGATACTAAACAGCGTCGTGGTTGCGGTACCGGCAGTCGAGGAACCTATTGCAAAGACGGTCGAGGCGGTTTGCGCAGCGTAGTTGCCGCCGACAAATACCGAGAGGTTTGCGAAGGGCGATGTGGTGCCAACACCAAGGAAGCCTGCGGACGTGATAGTGGTCGTGCCGGTCTGACCGAAGGAGGCGACATTGGCAAGGAGGCTCTGCGTAAACTGGCTCGTTGACGTCGCTTGATGAAGTGACGTGTTCCCCGCAACAGTCAATGTACCGTTGGCATTGAGCGCACCGCCGACGTTCAGGAGCGAGGCAAGTGTTGTTGAGGAGGTGACGGCCAAGGTACCGGTTGAGGTAGCACCGGTGTCGGTGAGCGAGCCGAACGTTGCCCCGCCAAGCGCGTTGAAAGCACCATTGATGGTTGAGGAGCCGGTGATGGTGAGGTTCGTGCCGGTAGCGATAGCAAAGTCGAACGCTGCCAAGTGGCTGGTCGATGAGGCAAACAGGCCGTTGAGTACATATAAAGGAGTAGAGGTAGCCGACGTATTTACGCCAAAGTTGATGGTAGGAGTAAATGGGAAAGCCGATCCGCCGCCCGCGCCGCAGGCGGTACCGGTGTTAGAAATAGTGCCGTTAGCAGAGAATGTTGCGCAGCCTGGCGTACCACCTGCACTCGAGACGATAAGGCCCGTAGTAGATGCGGTGCCGGTAAGGAACGAGTTGCCAGTGTTTGAAACACTAAAGAGTGTTGTGGTTGCACTAGCAGTAGAGGACGCAATAGCAAATAGATTCAATTGCGATCCGCTTGCATTGTTGGGAGTGGCAAGCGAGAACTGTGCATACGGCGACGTGGTGCCGATGCCGACATTGCCGGTGTTGTTAAACGTAAAGTTTTGCTGCGTGCCACCGGTTGTCGTGTAGTTAAGGTTGCCCGTCGCATCGGTAAATGCAAGGTTCCCCCTATTACCAGAGGTCGGCCCCGATGCGGCTATCGTTATACCTCCTGAGGAGAAGAAAGCATTTCCTGAGACGGTAAGGGGGCTGACCGGAGTTGAAGCAAGCGTCCCAATCCCCACATTCCCCGCAAAGTACGCGTTGCCAGTCGTGGTTGCCCCGCCATTGACAGTGAGACCGGCGCCTTGCGTGCCGTTGCCGATGGTTGATGAAGCGAGAGCATACAAACCGTTGGTAAAGCCAATGAGGGTTGAGGTGGCGTTGGCGGCGGTTGCGCCGAAGGTGGTTGGCGTAAATGGGAAAGCCGATCCGCCGCCCGAACTGCATGCTGTTGTAGTAATGGTGCCGTTAGCCGTTGGCGTAAGGCATCCGGTAGCACCGCCGAGTCCTGAGATTATCAAACCAGTACTTGATGCGGTGCCGCTCAGGAACGAGTTGCCGATGTTTGAAATGCTGAACAATGTTGAAGTTGCCGAAGCAGTCGACGAGCCGATAGCAAACAACGTGGTGTTGGTGTCGCCGTTGTTTGCTTGGAGAGAGAGGAGCGCAAAAGGTGAAGAACTTCCAAAGCCCGAGGTGTTGTTGTTTTTAACTACAAACAAGGTTGAAGTCCCCGCCTGTGTGGTTGAGGAGATTTTGAACAACTCGGTGTCAATATACCCATCGGTTGCCTTGCCCCATACCGAAAGCTTGGTATTAAACGGATTTTCCGTGTTGATACCCACGCTGCCACCCATAAAGACTGCCGGCACATATTGCTTTTGCGAAGAGGTTGCATTCGAGAGGTCGACATTTAGACCGTAGATCAGTCCGCAGTTCACGATTGCCACGTCCTCGGCACAGTTTCCGGTAACAAACGTCGCACCGTTCGCAATCGGCTTGATGCTGTGCAATGAGTATGGATATGCCCAGCCTGGACCCAAGTCTTGAAGCGTGTAATTTTCGAGCGATTTAGATACGAAAGGAATATTGGTAATAGTATTAAAGTCTATGGTGCCGTTCGCCGAAAACGCGCCCGAGGTGAGGTTACCGCTGACGTTGAGGTCGGCCGGGTTCGCGGTCTGGCCGATATTGACCGCCTGACCATTGGAGCGGTTGATATTGGTAGGAACGTTTAGGGTATTATTTGCCACATCGTAAAAGGCAGTACCGTTGATAACGATCGGCTGGCGGGACGAGTTGATGGAAAGGCTAACGCCCGGGTCGGTAGCCGCGTGGTTACCAAGGGTTACACTGCCGTCAAAGTAGCCGGTACCCTGTACGGTAAAGAGCGGAGTGGCGTTAACGCCGAGAGGGAAGGTTTCTAGGCCCGGAGTAGTGGTGCCGACGCCGACGTTTGAGTTAAAGAATGCATTGCCTCCAACATTTAATAATGAAGAGATTGTTGAAGAACCGTTAACAGCGAGTGCGGTAGTGGTTGCACCAACAAACGTTGCACCGTTGTTGAAAGCGATTTGAGTAGACGTTGCATTGCCCGGGAAGAGGTAGCCAAAGTTTGCGTAGTTCCCTGCTGCTTGGTAATCAACTCCTGCAACCGCCGCAACAATAGTGCCGTTGGCATTTGTCTTAAGGAGCGAGCTGTTTAATTGATACAGCGTGGTTGAGCCGGTGTTTGAAATACTAAAGAGAGTTGACGTTGCCGTCTGAGTCGAAGAAGCAATGGCGAAGAGCGTGGTTGCCGTGTCGGTGTTGTTAGCCTGTATCGATAGGTCGGCAAACGGCGTTGTCGAACCAATGCCCTCGCGACCAAAGCCTGCCAAATTTCCCTGGAAGCTGATGGCACTTCCTGTTTCTGCCGCACCAAAGTTGGTAAAAGAGAATTTGCCTACGTTGCCACTTATGATAGTGGCGGCGCGGCCGGTAACGCGCAAGCTGCCGCCCGAGCTGTCAGACTGGAATAGCTGCTGGTTGCCAAGACTGCCGTCTGAAGTCGCACCAAAGAAGAATTGCTGCGTGCCGCTGGTACCCGCACTTACATTAAGCGTACCAGTATTTGAGAGGCTCAACATAGTAGTGTTTGTGCTCGCCGTTGAAGAGCCAATTGCAAAGAGCGTCGTAGTAGTAGCGCCGTTGTTTGCCTGTACCGAGAGGTCGGCAAACGGTGTTGATGAACCGACACCAATGCGGCCGTTGCCGGTAATAACACTGCGGCCGTCATTAAACGAGTTGCCCGTAAAGGTGCCGAGGTGCCAATCGATACCGTTAGCTACGGTAAAGCCCGCGCCAAATGCTTCTTGTCCGTAAATAAGTGTGCCGTTGGTTGCCACCGCAAAATTGCCTCCCGTGCGACCAAACTCCAAACCTACCTTAAAGCCGTGTGTGGATGACTGCGGGTATTGGTTGTTAAGCGAAAGTGCAACATCGTCTCGCGAAGCTTGCGTACCGTAGGTTGAACCTTGTACATCCACAATTTGCATACCGATCCTGTCAGTAAGCACTGCACCGGATTCTTCCCAGGTGTCGACTTCTTCACCAACGTTTTGCGCGGCCGTAACGCCTGCACCGATGTGGGACACCGGGTTATTGCCAAAGCAGGAGCTAAGGCCGCTGGCATCAGTTGCCATCAGGTTACATTTTGACCCGATGCCGACATAGTCTTGGCCGGTAACGTTTGCGGTTGCAGCCATAATATTTAAATTAGCCTGCTCTGCCTCGCGCGACCCTGTTACTCCAGAGCCACTGAGGTATAAATTTTCAGTAAGACCTTCACAACCCCCGGAACCGCCGGCGTTGCAGTTTGAATTGTCAGACTGCTGCAGGAAAGCGCCAAATGCCGCCGCCGGGCCGGTCGTAGTGCCTGCAAAAGTTGAATTTTGGAATATTGGTCCAACATTATTTACCAAGTTACCCGACCCCCACGTACCGCCGGGCAAATTAATATCAGTCGTAGGTTCAATATCGCCATTAGGGCCGCCAAGCAACAACGTGATAGCGCCGAACGGGCCGTTTTTAAAGACCGTAAAATCATTAGCATCACCGGAGGCTATTACCATCTGCGAGCCGCTCGCTGATTGAAGCTCGGGTGTGATGACGCTTCCGAGCACCGAGAGATTACCCGAGAGTAAGCCGTTTCCTACTACTGAGAGCGGGAACGTGGGCGAAGATGAGCCGATGCCGACATTGCCAAAGAAGTTTGCTCCAACAAACTGCGAAGTGGTTGATGCTTGAATACCATTCTTAAACCAAATGGGGGTCGAAGTTGCGTTTTCCGCAACCCCAAAGTTGGTGCCTGGGGTGAAGTCAAACGCAGACGCAAGTCCGGACGGCGTGACATAGTCAGTACCGGCAACGGCAGCTACTACCTGCCCTGTTGCACTAGTCTTGAGCAATGAGCCGAGCACGCTGCTAATGGTGAGGTTGGTGGTTGAGGCAACCGAGGCAAAGAAGCTGGTGGAAGTGGCATTTTGCAATGAGGTGTTGCCGGCAACAGTGAGCGTACTGTTGGCGTTTAATGCACCGTTTGCATTGAGTGCACCACCGACGTTCAGGATTGAGGCAAGAGTAGTTGAACCAGTGACGGCAAACGTGCCGGTTGAAGTGGCGCCCGTAGTGGTGAAGCCGCCGTTGAATGCGACGAGAGATGACGTTGCCCCTGCCGGGAACGGGTAGCTAAAGAAGCTTGAGCCGGAGACATAATCTACGCCCGG
>CAIJVL010000003.1 GCA_903824155.1 Candidatus Adlerbacteria bacterium | reverse complement strand
CTCTTTCGAAGCAAGTGTTGTGTAATCCATATGCTACCAGTGTAGCGCTAATGCTTTACATTGTAAAGTACTTGCGCACAGGGTAGTATAAGGGTATAGCCAAGGATATAATAGAAGCCATGCCAAAGCCAACCCTCCACAGCCCTATAACCTGCCCAATAACCAAAACGGCCACGCTCCTGTCGGATACCTGGACGATGCTCATCGTGCGCTCGCTCCTTGATGAGTCAAAACGCTTTTGCGAGCTTGAGCGCGACCTAGAGGGCATCTCGACCCGCACGCTTACCCTTAAGCTGCAAAAGCTCGAAGGCGAAAAAATCATTAAAAGATCAAAAGAGGGCTGCTACGAACTGACCGAAAAGGGCAAAGGCCTGCGCATGGTAGAGTCTGCCATGAAGCGCTACGGCGAAAAGTATCTTTAGATTATTGGTACTGGATGAACACCGGTTGGGGAGTGAGTTTAAGCACTTGCGACGGCGTCATCATGGCCGTTGAGGGGGGTTTTAGGTCATTTTTGTAAAAGAGCTTAAAGCCCGTAAACTGCACTGGGTTGCTTTGCTCGTAGGCTTGGTACGTGCCTTGCTTGCGTATTGGCGAGCCCCAGCCGTCCATGTCCATGACCACCTGCACTTGCGGCAACGGGGTAATATCCTGATAGTTTTTTACCATTGCCTGCGTAAAGCGGTGCACAATTAAAATTTTTGGCGGCAAATTATTTTTAGTTACCAATCCTGCCAAATAGTTTGCGGTCCAGTTAATGTCCGATGCACTAAAGCTGCCAACCACGGTGCCGGGCTTGGCGCCGTTGTGCATCGCAAACTCCGGGTCAATAGCCAGGTGTACGTTGGGCATACTCAAATATTTTTCAAGCAAAGGAATCTCGGTCTGCACATTACTGAGGCCCACTTGTATGTCGAGTATCACAATGCCGTGCACCTGGTCCGCAAGCACAAGCGCTTTGTCTATCTGGCTGTCCGGCATGCGCGCGCGGTACTTGCCGTCGGCGCCGGGGCTGCCTTGTGCGGTTACCGCAATGTAGTCGATTGCGGGTATCACCGGCGTTGTTGGGTCGGCAGCGGCCCAGGCAGCCGTCGTTGATGCTAATTTTTTAATCATCACGTCCGGCGGATACTGGCCAAGTACGCCCATGCCGGTCGAGTAAAAGTTGCCGTAGTATGCAACGATGCGGTTGGCAGGCAGCAATGCGCCGGGCAGCGGGTACGGCAGGTCGTGCACCGGCCAGAGCAGTTTTTTGGTTGTAGTGGTGCTGCTTAAGATAAAGCTCGGCAACGAAAGCCCCGCGTCGCTTGTAGATGCGCCTAAGTATGCAGGCCAGGTCGAAGTGGGCGCGTTAGCAATGGCAAGCATCTTTACGTCATAAGCCTGTTTGTCGAGCGTTGCCACTACTGGCGTAGTGGTTGCCGTGCCGGCCATATCGCCCTTAACGACCACCGGAAAGAGGTTAGCACTCGCGATGACGTATATGAGCACCATAGCAGCCAACCCTACGCCGCCTATCCGCAGGAAGGGGAGCAGATTTTTATGTGTAACAGCCGTTTTGGATTTATCAGATTTGGTAGCCACGGACGAGCCTATTTTAGCATATACTGGATAGTAATGGACACTTCTATCAGTCGCTCGCGATATATTTTGTATCTTTTGCTTCTCGTTGGGCTGCTTGCTTTTTTTATTGTCCGCCCGTTCATTGTTGTGCTATTTCTTGCGGTTATTTTTGCGGTGGCGCTGTACCCCATCTATGCCGCAATGCTGAGCCGTTTAAAGATTCGCGCTTCGCTTGCGGCGCTCTGTACGTTGCTCGTGGCAAGCTTGTGCGTACTTATACCTTTATTTTTTATAGGCACCCAAGTGTTTACTGAGGCGCAGCAAGTGTACGGCTCTATTGTGAACGGCTCTACCGCTTGGAGCGAGCAAGCGCTGTCGTTGCGACTGGGTTCGTGGATCGGGCAGTATGTGCCCGGCGCAAGCGCATATCTCGCTTCTTTTTCTGCGAATATAAACGTTTATTTGAAACAGATCCTTGATTGGGCCGTGCAAAACTTCGGGGGCATCTTTTCGAGCATAGCCGAGTTGTTGTTCGAGCTTTTTATATTTTGCCTGGCTTTATATTATCTACTTACCGATGGCATACGCCTCCAGCAAAATATACTGGCGTGGAGTCCTCTGGCGCCCGCCGATACCGAAGCGCTTATGCGCCATTTGTCGGGCGCCATTACCTCGCTGGTGCGCGGACGCATTGTGATCTCTTGCATGCAGGGCGCCGCAGCCGGCATAGGATTTTTTCTCTTTGGCGTACCCAATGCTCTTTTGTGGGGAATACTGACCGTTATAACCTCCCTTGTTCCAAACATAGGTTCCTGGCTGGTGCTTTTCCCCGCGGCGCTCTACCTCTTTCTGCTGGGCAATACGTATGGAGCCCTAGGCCTTGCGATATGGGGCATTGTTACGGTGCTTGTCATTGATAACGTCATAGGCCCGCGCCTTTCAAGAAACGGCACGCAGCTCAATCCGCTCTTTACTATTATTTCAATACTGGGCGGCGTAGCCTTCTTTGGGCCCAGCGGCATACTCTTGGGGCCCATTGTGGTCAGCCTCTTTTTTGCCGTCTTTGGCATGTACCAAGCTTCCTCAAAAAACAAAAGAAGGAAAAGGCTGGCTAATGAGGCTGTCGGCCAGTAAGGGCAAGCAGTCTGTCCTGCAGCGGCGCGTCGTCGGGCACTTCTACCTTGGGGCCAAAAACGCCCATCTTGCGCCAGCTTTCCGCCTCGGGCAAAAACTCATCCCACATACCCTGTACGAGTTGCGGGTCAAGGTCGCTGTTTACTCCTATTACTTTGGCAATGTCGTGCGCGCGCAGTCCGCGGAAGGACGTAATATGCTTTAAATATTCGCGTGTAGGGAAGATACCGTACGAGAGGTGCGTAGGGCGGTTTAGGTCGGCCACTTTGGCAGCTTCGCACGCTTTGTCGGCAATAGCTTTAAAACTCACAATGGGGTCGTCCCCCAGCAAATCGCCGTCAAATTTATTTTTGCCGGCTTCCTCCATCGTTTTGCCGGCCAAAATGTCAGGCACCCACGCGTCGTCGTAGGCGTGGTAGTTGATGATCTCGCGCAGCGTGGCCGGCTTGAGCCCCTTGCGCGCAAACTCGGGCGGCATTTCCATCTGCCATTGATCGTCCTTGATTTGGCTCACTACTTTTACCAATGCGTCTTCAGCCAATATAAAAACGTCTATTTCATTCATACCTTGAGTATACCAAATTAAGCTTCTCCGCGCGGGATAATTTTTTGATAGCGGCTTCGCGCTTGCTTGCCGTGCTGCGGTTTAACTTTCGCTCGGTGTATACCAGCTTTATCGCGCGTTTGGCGCGGGTAAACTTGGAGGCGGTGCCTTTTTGATGCTGGGCAAAGCGCCGCGCCACGTCGGTCGTGATGCCGGTGTAAAGGCTTTTGTCCGCGCACTCTACTATATAGACGTAGTACATGTACTATGCGGCAGCTCCCGCAATTTCCATCCGGAGCATCTCGTCGACATCGACAAACTGTATATATTTGCCCGCGGCGCCGTTTTTAAGCGCGCGCATGGCACCGTGCACGATGCTGACCATTTCCGCATTGGCGCTTTTTAAATTAGAAAGCTTTAGGTTTACCGAGTCGCTGCTTATTTTTATGGCGCCATACAAGCGCTCGTACGTTTGAGTTACCGGCGCGTACTTTGCCGTAAGGAAGTTTTGCGCGCTAAAGAGGCACTGCAAAAGGCGGAACTCGCGGCTTAAGGTGTCGCCGACCTCGATCTTTTTGCCTGTGCTGCTTATTTGGAGGTAGCCCGTTTCGGCTTTGGAGGATTCAGCCGGTTCGGACAAAAGGCGCGGCCAGCTTGCCTGGTTAGGAGTTGCGGGTTTATTTTTCATACTCCTACTATACCTCAAAGCCTGTGATTAGTTCATGAGCGTCACATACACAAAGTGCTACACTAAACTGATAAAAAACTATATATGCTTAAAAATACACGTGCGTTTAGCGGTTTTTCGGTCAATGATATTGAGGCGGCAAAAAAGTTTTATCAGGATGTGTTAGGACTTGAAGTAGAGCAAGACACCAGGGGCATAAGCCTAAAGCTTGCCGGCGGCAATAATATATTTTTATACCCAAAGCCGGACCACGTACCTGCAACCTACACGACACTCAACTTTATGGTCGACAACGTCGACCAAACGGTAGATGATTTAACGGCACAAGGCGTGGTGTTTGAAAAATATGAGGGTACGCATCAGGATGAAAAGAGTATAGCGCGAGGCGTTGCCGTCAAGATGGGCCCTGATATCGCCTGGTTTAAAGACCCTGCGGGCAATATCCTCTCGGTCCTGCAAGAAAAATAAGCAAGACACCTTTGTTGTATTTTTATCTGATAGAGCGGTAGCCGCCGGGCACGCCGTCCTTGCTTAAGACAATTTGCCAGAGTTGTGATTGCCGTGCACTAAAGTAGCCCGCACAGATGTACAGGTAATAGCGCCACATGCGGTAAAAACGCTCGTCATAACGATCTTTCATTTCCGGCCAATACGTCTCAAAATTATGCGCCCACACCATCAGTGTTTTGTGGTAGTCAGGGCCAAAGTTGTGCCAGTCTTCCATCACCAGCAAGTCGTCTATCGATTTGCCCACCTGTGCTACCGACGGCAGTACGCCGCCCGGAAAGATGTACTTGTCCATCCATGCGTCGCCCGCGTGGTAGCTTTTAGTCTGGCCAATGGTGTGGAGCAAAAATAAACCTTCATCTGTAAGTAAACTCTTTACCTTTTGCATAAAGCTGCGGTAATTTTTGGGGCCCACGTGCTCAAACATACCGATGGAGACGATATGGTCAAACGTTCCGGTCGTGTCGCGATAATCCTCAAACCGGATTTCCACATCCAGCCCATGGCATGCCTCGCGTGCAAGCATGGCCTGCTCTTTAGATATCGTAATGCCGACCACTTTTACACCGTAGCGCTCGGCGGCAAACTTTGCAAAGCCTCCCCAGCCACAGCCGATATCTAAAATAGTCTGTCCGGCTTTGATCCCCAGCTTGCGGCACACGAGGTCGAGCTTTTGCTCTTGGGCGTCGTCAAGGTTTTGTGCCGGCGTGGTTGGTGAACTCCAATAGCCGCAACTGTACACAAGCCGGCTATCAAGCATGCGCCGATATAGATCGTTGCCGACGTCATAGTGCTGCATACCGACCTGCCTGGAGCGGTCTTTATTTTGCAAATTAAATACGCTCGCCTTGGCGACGGTCCACAGCATCGAAAGGGGTTCTACTTGCCGCTCAAGATGCGCAGTAAATACGTTATGGAAAAAAGTCGCAAGGTCTAGAGCGTCCCACCAGCCGTCCATGTAACTCTCGCCAAGCGCAAGACTCCCCGACGAGAGTACGCGGTCGTACAAGCGCGCGTCGTGTACTTGCAGGTCATAGGGCTGCGCACCGTTGATAGTTACTCCGGCCTTTGCCAGAAGCTGCTCAACTTTTTCTTTTGAGGTCATGTGCTATTAATACCGCGTGTTAAACCTGTCGACAATGCCGTGCAGGTATGCGGCAAGACTGCCAAAGCCGGGCAAGACGCCGATGAGTGAGAGCAGCCAGCCCAAAACGATAAGTGCCGCAATACTGCCTACGATTGCGCCCATGCCCGAGAGTATCCCGTTAAACAACGAGCGCTTGGGGTCGGCAGTGCGCTCTTTTATTTCCTCAAGTTCCTCCTCAATTCTTTCCAAATGCTCAAGGCCGGTCTTAACGGCAGTATCTTCGGTTGCCGGTGTGTCCATCTATATAGTATATATCTATTCAAAAGGGATCTGGCAGTCTTCAAAGCAGTGCGCTTCGCGATTGAGTTTGTAGATTCTCTCGCGACCGCGATCCTCGCTCTCTACCGCGTTCACCGAGCGCAGCACGTTTAAGTGGTGGGTTACCGTAGGCTGTGTAAGCTTTATCTCTGCGGTCAGTTCGCTTACCGTCATGCCTTCTTTGGCCTTGCCAAGCATGCATACCATGTTGTAGCGGCTTTTGTCGCCGACCACCTTAAAGCAGTCGGGGCAGAGGTCTTCTTCGCCGCTTTTGACCCACGAGGGGCGTTTATAGGTCTTTTCCTCTTTACCGTGCTCTTTACCGGATATGGGTTTTGTTTTCGCGTCTGTTGTCCCCAGCTTTTTCTTATTCATAGATGAGTATCTATAGGTATTATATATAGACCATTATCAATATATCACTTTTTTATCCATGCCCAAAGTAAAGTCTACCGCGCCCAAATCGATTACCAAAAGAGACGGCTCCCTGGTGCTTTTTGACGCGCAAAAAATAGCCGTCGCCGTTGAAAAAGCCATGAAGGCGGCCGGCGAGTTTACGGACGGGGCAGGGCAAAAGGTGGCCGACGCGGTAACTAAAAAGCTCACTATACAAAAGACGGCTGATAAAACTTTTATACCAAGCGTCGAGGGCGTGCAAGACGAGGTCGAGACCGAGCTGATGTCGCTGGGCTTTCCGGCAACGGCAAAGGCGTACATTTTGTACCGCGCGCAGCGCTCGCGCATGCGCGAGCGCGAAGGCACGGTGCCCGAGCACGTGCGCGTTTTGGCAGAGGAAAGTAAAAAGTATTTTACGGGCAATCCTTTGGGCGAGTTTGTGTACCTGCGCACGTACGCGCGCTGGATAGAGAGCGAGAATCGCCGCGAAACGTGGATAGAAACGGTCGACCGCTACGTTTCGTTTATGAAAGAAAATTTGGGTGAAAAACTTTCTGACAAAGAATATGCTGAAGTGCGCGAAGCGATTCTTAGGCAAGAAGTAATGCCGTCGATGCGGCTGATGCAGTTTGCGGGCGAGGCGGCACGCCGCTGCAACACGTGCGCGTACAACTGCACATTTATTGCACCGACCAAACTCCAGGATTTTGCAGAGATCATGTACCTTTCGATGCAGGGCTGCGGCGTCGGGTTTGCGGTCGAAAGCCAAAACATCGAGCAGCTGCCGCAGATACAAAAGCAAACTAAAAAGAAGCCGCTGCAGCACTCAGTCGTCGACTCGAAAGAAGGATGGTGCGATGCATTGACGCTGGGACTCCAAACTTGGTACAGCGGCGGTGATATCGAGTTTAATTACTCGCTTATCCGCCCTGCCGGCGCGCGCCTTAAAGTGATGGGCGGAAAAGCATCGGGCCCCGAGCCGCTGCGCTCCTTGCTTGATTTTGCGCGCGAGAAAATTCTCAAGCGCCAAGGCCGGCGCCTGCGCCCCATCGACGCGCACGACATCATTTGCAAAATAGGCGAGTGCGTTGTTTCGGGCGGCGTGCGCCGCACGGCGATGATTAGTCTCTCTAATCTCGACGATCTCGACTTGCGCGACGCTAAAAAAGGACAGTTCTTTTTGACGGAGCCGTACCGCATGGTGGCCAACAACTCGGCCGTGTACGAGTCGCGCCCCACCAATACCGAGCTGATGGAAGAGTGGGTGGCATTGATGAAGAGCGGCTCGGGCGAGCGCGGAATCTTTAACCGCGGAGCGCTTGCTAACACGCTGCCCAAGCGCCGCGCAAAATACTTTAGCAAGGTGGGCTTTTTGGGCGAGGACGGCATAGTGTCGGGGCCCATCGGCACCAACCCCTGCGGCGAAATTATTTTGCAGTCCAAACAGTTTTGCAATCTCTCCGAAGTAATTGCCCGTGCCGATGATACAAAGACAAGTTTAGTGCGCAAAGCGCGCATTGCCGCCATTGTGGGCACTTATCAGTCGACGCTCACCAAGTTTAACTATATTTCCAAAGACTGGGCCAAGCATTGTAAAGAAGAGTCGTTGCTGGGCGTTTCGGTAACGGGCCAGTGGGATAGTACAGCGGCACGGGAGGCGCAGACCCTGCAAGCCATGCGCGATGTTGCAGTTGAGATAAATAAAACCTATGCCAAGCGCTTTGGTGTGGCGCAGTCGCTTTCGGTCACGGCGGTTAAGCCCTCGGGCACCGTGTCGCAAGCATTTAACTGCTCCTCGGGCATACACCCGCGCCATTCAAAGTTTTACATCCGCCGCGTGCGCATCTCGGCGACCGATTCGCTCTTTAAAATGCTGCGCGACCAAGGCGTGCCGTATTACCCCGAGGTGGGGCAGAGCATGGAGAGCGCCAGTACTTATGTGCTGGAGTTTCCGGTCGAGTCGCCCGACAGCTCAAAGTTTAAAGACGACTTTTCGGCCATCGAGCAGCTTGAGTATTGGAAGCTCGTTAAGCTTAACTACACCGAACATAATCCGTCGGCTACCATTTCAGTCGGCGAAGACGAGTGGATAGGCGTGGTCGATTGGGTGCAAAAGAATTGGGACATCATTGGCGGCCTCTCGTTCCTGCCGCGCTTTGACCACGTGTACCGCTTGGCGCCGTACGAGAGCGTAGACAAAAAACGCTACGAAGAGTTGGTCGCCGCCTTTCCCGTCATCGACTACTCCAAGCTCGTTACGTACGAAAAGACCGACGAAACCGAACAAAAAAAGGAGCTCGCCTGCGTCGGAGGCGTATGCGACGTCGACATGGTCGTCCCCGAGCAGGTAGTACTATAAATATATGTTATACACGCGCAAGGGAGACACGGGCACGTCGGGGCTCTTCGGGAGCAAAGAGCGCTTTCCTAAAGACAGTCCGGTGTACGAAGCGTTGGGCACGCTCGACGAGCTTAATTCTCTTTTGGGCGTGTGCCGCGCAAAGGCCGGCGTCCTTTCGACTTTCTCCGACGTTGCAAGCGAGCTGGTGCGGGTGCAGCAAAATCTATTTATCGTGCAGGCAGAGATAGCCGGAGCGGAAAAATCAATACCAAAAGTGCGCGTCGACGAGCTTGAGTGCGCCGTTAATGATATTGAGGCATTGATACACAACCCTCATTCGTTTGTGCTGCCGGGCGCAACCGAGCTCTCGGCACTTCTCGATTATGCGCGTGCGGTCAGCCGCCGTGCCGAGCGGGCAGTGATTGCCGCGCGCGGCATCCGTCCCGTGTCTGCCTTTACCGCCGCGTATCTTAACCGGCTTTCGAGCCTCTTGTACGCGCTTGCGCGATATACTGCAATGGAAGCCGGAGTTAAAGAGCCCGCGCCCGCTTATTAAAATCAACACTTCTTTTTTATATATGAAAATTAACAAAAAGTATGCGGTACTTTCTGCACTGGCAGTGCTCGTAGTTGCCATTGGGGTTTTTGTATACACCGACAAAGTGCTGGCTCCGGTACCAACATCAACAACGCAGCAAGCGGCACAGCCGCAGACCGGGACTATCACGCTTAGTATAGACGGGCTCTACAGTGCTAAGCCGGTTGCTATTACCAAAGATCAAACCATGCTCGGCGTGTTGCAAGCGCTTAATGCTACTGATCCGCGGCTGCAGCTCTCGACTAAAGTGTACGCGGGGATGGGTACGCTTATTAACGGTCTCAACGGAGCTACCAATGGCACCGGTAAAAAATATTGGCAATACAAAGTTAATGGGATTCTGCCGCAAATCGGCGCCGATCAGTACAAAGTACAAGACGGCGACAAGGTCGAGTGGTTCTTTGGAGCGTCACAAGAATAATATGTATAAAAAAACGTTGGCAATACTGGGGCTCATTGGGGTAGGAGTGGTGGGGCGACTTGTGCCGCACGCTCCCAATGCAACGCCTATAACGGCCATTACCTTTGCAGCACGCAAACAGCTGGGGCGCGTGTGGGCGTTAATTATCCCGCTCTTGGCCATGCTTCTTTCCGACTTCGTTATAGGCTTTTACGATTGGAAGATACTGCTGAGCGTGTACGGCTCGTTTTTGTGCGTCGTCGTTTTAAGCCAACTCCTTAAAGCGGATTCGCATCCGCTTGCGGTTGGTGCAATGGTCGTAGCGTCGTCGCTGCTGTTTTTTCTCATCACCAACTTTGCGGTGTGGGCATTTTCGCCATGGTATGCCAAAAGCATTACAGGCCTCGTGTATTGCTATACGCTTGGCCTTCCGTTTTTGCGCAACATGATGCTTGGGGACATCGCATACACGGCTGTTTTATTTGGTGCCCTTTCCGTACAGCCACGTCGATTGGGCCGGCGAGTTATGTATCATTTATACGGCAGGTATGCGGGATAGCATCCGGATCAAAAATCCCCTGCGTTTCTGCGGCCTCTTGCCGCTTACGCTGCTCTTGGTGCCGGCATTGGCATCAGCCTCGACCTTTACCCACCGCCTTGCTAAAGGCTCCATGGGGGGTGAGGTCACCGAACTCCAGCAGATACTGGCGCAGCAAGGGCTTCTCCTTACTCCGCCAACCGGCTACTTTGGCGCTTTAACCTTCAAGGCAGTGGAAGCGTTCCAGACTGCGCACGGCCTCAAAGCTTTGGGGGAAGTCGGTCCGCAGACGAGGAGTATCCTCAATGCGGTACCGGCTCCGGCCGCCACCTCTACCGCTACAACCACGCCTGCCGCAATCAACAATACGCTGACAATCGAAGCTGTATCCCAACCGACAGCGCTGGCTATCCCTGCCGGTGCGCTTGGGGTTCCTTTCACCAACCTAAAACTTACCGCCGGGACAAGTGATGTGACCGTTAACAGTGTCACGGTCGAGCAGCATGGTATGGCTGGCGACGGGGTGTTTGATACCATCTCGCTCCTTGATAAGGGAGGCGCGCCGCTGGCCGATGAGGGGTACCTCCGTGCGGACCACAAGACTGTCTTGGAGGGGCCGTTTACCATCCCGGCAGGGACTTCAAAACTAGTTACCGTCGCAGGAGATATGGTAGGGGACCTTAGCAGCTACGACGGCGAAGAACCCATGCTCCAAGTGGACGCGATTGACGCGTCTTCTCCCGTCGCAGGAGCCTTTCCTATTACCGGTGCCGCCCCAAAAATAAATGCGTTGCTGCCGATAGGGAGCGCCGAGGTCTTCCTCTCGGTGTTTGACCCCGACAACAACTCGGACCATTACATTAACGATACGAACGTGCGCTTTTCCGGCATCAAAATTACCGCGGGCCCGGTCGAAGATTTAAAGCTGTACTCCATAGCTTGGGATCAGACCGGCACTGCCGGTAGCACGGGCTTGGCAAACGTTGCCACGGTCGTGCAGGGAGCGGCCTACCCG
>CAIJVL010000002.1 GCA_903824155.1 Candidatus Adlerbacteria bacterium | reverse complement strand
TTCTTTAAACGGCAATTTCACGGTACTTTTTTCTGAAAAGAAAAAAGGCATTTGCAGAGCCATGTGCATAAAGGCTCCGAGTACCACGCCAAGTCCCAAGCCTGCAATGCCTATGCGCGGATACAAAAATACCACGCCAAAAATAATGCCGAGGTTATACAAAAGCGGCGAAATCGAATAAAGCACAAAGCGGTGCCGCAGTTGGGTAAGCGCCGCAAGCGTGTTGGATGCGCCTAAAAATATAGGCTGCAAAAGCAATATGCGGATAAGCAAAATAAGCTGCGCGTGCGAAGCCGGATCATGTATAAAGCCCGGCGCAATAAGGTCAACCAGTGTAGGCACAAAAAAGAACAGGACGCCGGCAATGACTCCCATGCCTGCAAAGAAAACCCAGAGCATGTCGCGCAAAAAAGCTACCAGATAGTTTGGATCTTTTTGCTCAAGGCGCGAGAGCACCGGAAGCAAAGCGTAGAGCGAAAGGAGCGACGCTACCGTGGCAAACAAAAAGTCCGGGATGCGAAATGCGGCGTAGTACAAGTCGAGCGTATGCCCCGCGCCAAACTGCGCGGCCAGTATCCGGTCACGCAAAAGGGCGAGAATCTGCGAGAGAAGCGCGAAGCCTGCTAAAAGATAAGCGGCTTCATGCATCCCGCGGACTTCTCGCCCGACTGCAGAGAGAAAACGGACCATCATCTCTCTATTTTACACTATTGTGAGACCGGCGCAGTAGTTCTATCTTGCGGCGTCGGCGTTACCGGCGGCTGCGCACCGTCGAACGGCTGCTTGCCTGCCTGTAAATTGCCAAGAATTAATTTTACTTCGGCATTGTCCGGATTGCTTACCGAGAGATCCTGGAACTGCTTTATCGCACCTGCAGTATCCTTAAGGATGTAATCGGAGAGGCCGAGGAAATACTTGGCATTGGCGTAATCAGGCTGGATAGTAACCGCCTGGTTAAGCGCCTGCGCCGCATGCGTAGCGTCTCCTGCCGAGTAATACAAGAGGCCAAGCTCAAACCAAATTGGTGCTACGCCCGGCGCGGTCTGTGCAGCCGCGGTTGCCGCCTTGATTGCATTCGGGATGTCCTTGTTAGCAACATCGAGCTGCACTACGAGCAATATGGCATCGGTGTAGTTTGGCTTAAGCGTTAAGGCCTGCGTTAAGTACTGCGTCGTTATGCCCTGGTTGTTTTGCGCTGCTGCCAAGCGCGCAATAGCGAGCGGGATAGCAGGGTTAGTCGGATTTTGTTTTGACGCAGCTACATAGGTATCGGCAGCGGTCGACGCTGCTCCTTGTACGCTGAGTGATGAGAGGAAGTCATACACCTGAGCAAGCAAAAGCGTCGGACGGTAATCTTGCGGGTTTACTGTTTGCGCAGCCTGGCCTGCCGTAATGGCATTTTGTACCACCGCGCCAAACTGCTGCTGCAGGACTTGCGTATCAGTCGTCTTAGACTGCGAGAGCTGCTGCATTTGCGTACTGTAGGCGTTGACGGCCAGGCGCAGGGCATCGCCGGTCTTGTCGATGCCATTAGCGCGATTAGCATCGGCGAGAGCGCCAGCTGCATTGCCAGCTGCAAGCGTCTGAGTACCGTACCCTACGTAGCTTTCAGCAATAAGGCGGCGAGAAGTGGCAAAACCGCTCCAAAGCGCCAGCACCAGCAGCACCGCTACTGCTGCAAGCTTGCTAATTTGCTGCATGCGGCCTCCTGCAAGCGCCGATTCGTCAACCGCCGGTTGACCTTGGCGCCACAAAAAGCCAAATGCCGCACCCGAAAGGACAAACGCCAGCAAAATAAGATTTTGGCTCGGCGCATAGAGCACTATTGCCGTATACATGAAGAGGCTTGCAACACCAAGCGTCGTGGCAACAATTTTATCCTCGCGGCTGAGTACTCCAAGCCGTACCACGCGTACGAGCGCGGCAAGCACCAAAAGTGCCGGCAAAAGCCACGCAAGTACGCCAATAAGGCCTACCGTGCCGAGCGCGGTAATTAAGGTTGAGAAGCCTACATTAAAGTCGAGGCTCCAAAACGCCGATTGGTTAACCTCGGCAGGTTTATGCATAAGCCACTCCTGTCCAAAGGTGTTTGGGCCGGTGCCTACCAACATGCGCTCAAAAGAGCCGCCGCGCGCCGCGCTGATTATACCGAGCGTTGATGCGTACGATGGACGCACCTCAAGCGACGATACCGGAAAGAGCTTGGTCAGACCAAGGTTGAGCGATGATCCGAAGAAAAGAAACAGCACTGCAATAACTGCGAACGCGCTCGAGAACCACGGCGTACGCTTTGACCAGTGCTTCGCGCCCTCTTCGCCATGATGGCGGCTGATAAGGAAGGATACGACAATAAGCACTAAAGAAAACGCGAGCACCAAGCCCCATACCAAACTAAAGTTGATGATGCCGAGCAAGACTGCAAGCGCAGCGAGCACAATACCAATAACTATCTTCCAAGCATTGGTAACCGAACTAAGATCAATGCGCTCTAAGAGCAGCATTGAGAGCAAGCCTACTAGGAGGCCGAGGTCGTTCCACTTACCTATCAGGTTTACCGAGCGGTCTGCAAAGGTAGAAAATGGAATGGCCGATGAACCGAACACAATCGAGATAAACTGAAAGACCGTTGCGGCAACGAGCGCCCAAAATACTACCGTTAGAAGCAGGCGGACCGAGCGCAGCGTGCGAAAGAAGGTAAATGCCATGGCAAATGCCAAAAATGCCACCACGGTAAAGAGCACCGTGTCGGTCTCCACGCCAAAGCCGGTAAAGGCTACCGACTTATCCACCGAAAACAAACTGCTTACTAGGTACGACAGAGGCAAGAGTGCTACCAAAAGCACTCCGTAAAACCCGTGGGCCTTTAAGACCTCGCGAGTGCCGCCGCCTACGACAAACATAATAGCCGCAACCGCCAATAGGACGGCAAAAACGGCAACCTTGGCTAATTGGAACGGGAACCATGCAGTCGGGATAACGAGCACCAACGCCAGAACAATACCGGCAAGGTACACGCTTCTCGACCACGAGAAGAGCTTCGAATACATATTCGATTCGATTAACAATTAATCGCTAGCTAATGAAAGGAGGGACTAGCTCCTGTTATTTAGACCAGCTGTACTTAGTATAGCCCGCAAAAATAAATGAAAAGTGGGCGCTGGGGATAAAAAGCAAAGACTCCACCTTTAGAGTGGAGTCTTCACATTTCTGCGCGCGCGCCTGTAAGCCGAATTCTGTCTGGAGTAACAATTTATCTGGGCCTTGCCTCGCGGCAAAGCTCGAGCGGCACTCCCCGGATGATAGCGCTTGCGCGATATCACAGGGGCACGACCTTGCACTCGGGTAAGAATTTAGCCGTTTCACCTCCACTAAAGGAGCTCGTCTCTGTTCGCATCTCTTTTGCCCGCAAAAAGCAAATGACAGGGGTTACCTGCTACCTTTTTAACCGTAGTTGCCCACGGTAAGTGTTCGGACTTTCCTCCCCCGCCCTTTCGGACAGGAGCTGTTACTCAGCGCGCTGCCAATAGTATGCCATAAAAATCCCTTATTTAAAAGTGGCCTTCTGCCCTACCGCAATACCATGCGCAGAAGCAAATCCAGCCGGCACTTCTAGCACGTACAGGACCGGTGCAGCCGGACCGAATACCTGTGGCGGGTTTAAGTGATAGCCGGCAGGTGATGCGTTAGGCGCGATGGTAACGATAGTGCCGGCAGCGTCGATAAACAGCATGTCGAGCGAGAAGTTCATATCCTTCATCCAAAAGCCGTAGTTGCCGGGCGTATCAAACACAAACAGCATGCCGTTCCCTTCGGGCAAACTGCCACGACCCGAGAGCCCCTGCTCTCTAGAGGCATCAGTATCCTCAACTTCAACCTGCACCGTTGCCTGGCCTATCGTTACGGTAGTAATAGTAGAAGTTGCCATAGTTTCAGTAGCACTGGTATCAATCGGAGGAATGGTGCGGTAAAAGCCAAAGGCTATGCCGCCCACCAGAATCGCGACAATAAGCCCAACCAGTATTTCTGGCAATATTTTTAGCGCCACGCTCCTATTATAGCCGCCATCACCAAGATAGACACGAACCAGCGGCCAGCGCTGATGGCATAGAGCTTAAGCGGGACCTTTTCCCACAATACGGGGCCCAGCATAGTGGTAGCGTAAAAGCCAAGCCAGATCCAAAAACCAAGCAAGAGCCCGCCTACGGCACTACCTGCCCCAACCCATGCGGCAAACTCGGCAATAAAGTACGCCACGATAAGTGTGGTCACGAACTCAACCGCCATAATGCCGTATGGCATTTTGCCATCCATAACCGAAGGATCAACGCCGCGCAGCTTCATCCACGGCTTAACAAAAAGGAGCGGCGAGTACCACGCCCAGCCAATCACGAACGAAGCTACAGTAGCTATCAAAACTGCCAAGTAATTTACTTCTACAAGCATAAATAAATGATTAGTTGCTAAAAAGACCGCTCCTGTTGAGCGGCCTTTTTTGTTGATTACGAGAGGTGTTTCGAAACGAGCTTGGTCATCTCGAACATGTTTACCATGTCCTTGCCGCCAAACACTTTCTTGAGATTTGCGTCAGCCAATATGTTGCGCTTGTTCTTGGGGTCCTGCAAGTCATGCTTCTTGATGTATATCCAGAGTGCCTTTACTACTTCCGAACGGGGCATCGGGCCCTTGCCTACGACCGCCTCGAGGTCTTCCGAGAGAGTCATTGGCTTCATAAATGCTGAATTTGCTTTTGCTGCCATAAATATTATTTAGTTATTAAAACAGTTATATGTAATAGCACCATTTTTAGCACGTAAACGTGGCTCTTCCTTATTGTAACACCTTTATTTTTGTGTGCTAGTGATGTCCCCAGAGGGAATTTTGAGATAACAACCAACTTTGTTGGCCCCTCAGGTGTATTGATTAAGGAGTGCTCAGCGTCCCGTACACCGAATAATGATAATTACCTGCGCCCGCGACTGTTGGGAAGGTAGCCGGCATTGGTCCGAACGTATAGTTGGCAAAATCGATAGTACCGCTGTAGATTACAGGATATCCAAGAGAGCTGCTGCTCGGCAAGTGCGCAAGCCAGTAGGTGCCTGCAGGGAGTGATACAGGAGATGTGACACTCACGGTGTTCCATCCGACAACAGGAGTAAAGGAGTTTGTCTGCGCTTTAAGAGCACCGGGGCCGCCACTTGGGCCTGTCGCGTCATAGATACCAAGGATCAGGTTGCCGCTCGCGGTGGTTACGTAGAACGAAATGCTTTGGATGGTCGCGCTCTGCGAGAGTGTTGTGTTTTGCGCCACGAGCGAATTGCCGTTGCCGTTGTCCACCGCTGAACCAACAGTGGTCTCGCCGATATTGATAGACGTACCGCCTCCTCCCCCACTCGCCACTGCCTGCGTGGTGGCACTTGCACTGCTCGACTGCGCAGAATTATTTCCCGCAGCGTCATTTGCAGAGACGGTATATGAGTATGCGGTGGAAGCCGTGAGGCCGGAGTCAGAGTAACTGTTGGTCGTCGGTGTGCCGACTTGTACACCTGCGCGGAATACCTTGTAGCCCGTGACGCCTACATTGTCGGTCGATGCCGTCCAGGTGAGATTGATTGCTGAGGATGACACCGCTGTTGCAGAAAGGCCGGTCGGTGTGCTTGGCGGCGTGGTGTCTGTTACCCCTCCCGCCTGTGTGGTGGCATTTGCTGACGCAGTTTGAGCTGAGTTGTTCCCTGCTGCGTCGTATGCGGAGACAGTATATGAGTATGCAGTTGATGCCGTAAGACCTGAGTCGCTGTATGAATTTGTTGCTGAGGTCCCTACCTGTGTGCCGCCGCGGAATATCTTGTAGCCGGTAACACTTACGTTGTCGGTTGAGGCTGTCCACGAGAGACTTATTCCTGACGAAGATACCGCTGTTGCAGAGAGGCCGGTCGGTACTGATGGCGCGGTCGTGTCAGCAGCGCCGCCGGAGCACGCAGCATCGAGCGCCGTGCCTGTCACATCATCGACGTCGCCGCACTTCTGGTTGGTGGTTCCATTGCCGACCGCCCAATAACCAAACTGTCCCGATTTAAGGCGGTTGTTGGTAATAGTAACGCCCGTGATGGTGCCGACGCGAGAATTGTCGACGTAGACCGTATAACTGCCGCCCAGGAGCCTGTTATTGTCGATGACGTCATTGCTGATCGAGCCGAAGTCGTTCGTAAGATTGACCGCGCCGGTTTCTCCGAGGTTGCCCATGTCGATCGTGTTATGGCGGATCACTTCATTGCCCGACGGACCATTCTCCTGCACGCCGTCGTAGTGCGGGGAGCCGGAAGCCAAGAGATCGTGGATGTAGTTGTCTTGAATAAGCGACGGACTCATACCGGTGACGTTACCAGTGGTCGCACCGTTTTCGCAACGCGAGATGTTGTTGCGCAAGATCGTCGTTGCAACGACACATGTTTGACCACTATTGTTCGTACCTGTGCCATCGAGAGTGGAGTCCGTTACCGTGAGATTAGTGACACCGCCTGCCATTGTAACGAGGAACCAGTCAGCGCCGCGAATGTGGGAGTTCTTGATCGTGACATTGGAAGCGGTGACATACACGGTACCGGAAATGTCGAGGCTATCGATGGTAATTCCCGGTGAAGAAATCGTCATGTTACCGGACGCGTCAAGCGAAACGCCGGATGGAAGTACG
>CAIJVL010000001.1 GCA_903824155.1 Candidatus Adlerbacteria bacterium | reverse complement strand
TGATAGCAGTCAAGTCGCGCCGTATTGTCGCTGTCGTGGCACCTGCCCTCTTGCGCGCAGCCATAAGGTCCGCGATCACAGGACCGTCGATCCCGGCTATGTCTTTGCCCGTCAGAAACGGCAGGCATTGGCCCAAGCTTACGCCGTATCGTTTCGCCGTCGTCGGCTGAATCTGCCCGTCGATATGATCGGCCCAGGCTATTACTGCGTCTTCCCATGTCCGCTTGGCGATCCCGAACCGCCGCGCCGCGCTGATTTCCTCAAGCCGTTTGTCGCGGATTTTCCGAGCAAGCGCGACATTCTTTGTTCGTAGGCTCTCGCGATGCTCTCTACCTGCGATGGTGGCTCGCAGCCACCAGACGCCTTTGCGCTGGTAGAGATGCTGTTCTCTTGGCATTCCGCCTCCATGCCCCCATGACCATGCTGTATTACGCGGCCATGCTCAATGGCGTTTTGGCCCCCCCTTTGATGATCCTTATTTTGTTTATCGCCAACAATACAAAAATTTTAGGCAAGCACACTAACTCGTGGTTTTCTAATACACTTGGCATTTTTATTACGATACTCATGAGCGCCATTTCTTTAGGCCTTATCTACAGCCTTTTCCAACCTAAATAAAATCTGTTCGCTTCAGGTAGGCTTCATATTCGAGTGTTAATCTTCGAATGTTCCTATTACTATTGTTTGGTCAGTATTTAAAAATTTCATTTTTTATGAATAGAGATAACGCGTGGTCTTGGGTTGGTGGCATTATTTTAGCGTTGCTCATTATAGGCGGCCTCGTATGGTGGTTTAACGGCGGCTCTTCGACTCAGGCCGGCGACATGGCATCGACAACCGACATGACCTCTGCCACCACGAGCGCTATCGACACCAGCGGCACCAACACCACCGAGGCTCCGGTCGTGGTCAACACTAAAAACAGCGGCAAAAGCATTGCACAGATTGTCGCCGGCCTCACGGGCTCTTCGGAATATGCCAGCCTCTTTTCAGGCACAGGCGTAGGCGCGACTCTAGGTTCTCGCGGATCATATACGGTCTTTGTATCAACCAATACCGGTTATGGGCTGCTTAAGCCAGGCACCATTACCAACATGACTGCTGCGCAGAAAAAGCGCATGGTGCAGTACAGCATTGTCCCCAGCAAAGCGCTCGACGTAAATGTACAGGACAGCGGCTCTGTTAAGGCGCTCTCAGGCGACGAGCTTAACTTTTCTGTAGGCACAACCGATCTTGTGCAAGTCAACAGCTCGTATGCGCTTGCGGCGTATAAGGCAAGCAACGGCATCGTATATGTCATCAACCAGCCGCTCATTCCTCCGACTTCGGGCAATATCATGACGCCCTAGTGCAAGCGTCCACCGGTTGTTAGTATAGATAGATGCCGACCGAAGTTAAGTACATGCTGCTATGGGTGTTTGCTGCCTTTGCTTTTATCGCGCTCATCATCACTCTGTGGCTCCTAAACGCCAGCCGGATACAAAATGTGTCCGTGTATGGGGCGCCGCCCGATACGGCGGCGCTCGAGAGCCCGCATACGCCGTTTATCGTTGCCGAGGACCGGCAGGCCACCACGGTCGCCTCTATCGCCGAGGGGCTCCCCGACGCGACGCGCTTCGCGATGCTCTTAGAGAGCACGGGCGTCGAAAAACTCATAGTCTCGGGCCAGCCGTACACGGTGTTTGTACCCACCGACCGGGCGGTGCACCAACTGCCACCAACTTTGCTAGATACAATGACGCCGGCGCAGCTTAAGCATTTGGTCGAGTACCACGTAGTTACCGGCCGCGTAATAGACGTTAATGCGGTCGATAACGGCACTGTACCGTCGCTGTCAAAAGACGCGCTCAACTTTAGCGTGAACCCGGGCGATCAAAGCGCGCGCGTTAACAGCTCGGAAGTTCTTGAGGCATACCGAGGTAAAAACGGCGTCGTGTATCTCATTAATAGCGTACTGATCCCGCCGCTAACGTTTACGCAATAATGTCATGGACACTGCGTACACCACATTTTTTAAAGGAAAGCGCGTAACGCTCATGGGGCTTGGTCTTTTAGGTCGGGGCATTGGCGATGCGCGCTTTTTGGCGTCGCTTGGCGCCGACATAATTGTCACCGATCTAAAAACCGAAAAGGAGCTGGAGTCGTCTCTCGCCGAGCTGAAAGAATTTCCAAACATCACCTACCACTTGGGCGGCCATAAGCTCGAAGATTTTGACGACCGCGACATGGTCATCAAAGCGGCGGGCGTGCCGCTCGATTCAATCTACATTGCCGAGGCAAAGAAAAACGGCGTGCCGGTATATATGTCGACTGCATTGTTTGCCAAGTTCGCAACCGAAGCAGGAGTTCGCCTGGTCGGCGTAACCGGTACGCGCGGCAAGTCAACCGTGTCGCATCTTATCTGTCACGCGCTCGAGGCGGCAGGAAAGCCCGTACATTTGGGCGGCAATATCCGCGGCATCTCAACACTCGAGATGCTCCCCGAAATAAAAGCAGGGGATGTAGTCGTCTTAGAGTTGGACTCGTGGCAGCTGCAGGGCTTCGGCGACTTACAAATCAGCCCGCACGTAGCGGTGTTTACCAACCTGCTCGATGATCATCTCAATTACTACAAAGGCGATATAGAGGCGTACTTTTGGGATAAAGCAAATATATTTACGCACCAAAAACCTGCCGACAAGCTGATTGTCGGTGCGCAAGTGTTGGGCAAAATTCAAAATGCAAATCCGCCCATGGCGCCCATGGTACCGCCGCCCCTGCCCGAGGATTGGAACCTGCAGTTGGTTGGCGAGCATAACAAAGGAAATGCCGCGCTCGCGGCTCTAGTGCTGCGCATGCTTGGACTTAGCGACAATGAAATAAAGCTCGGGCTTGAATCATTTGAGCCGGTCGAAGGGCGCCTGCAAAAGGCAGCCGCCATTGGCGGAGTGACTATTTACAATGACAACAATGCGACCACGCCCGACGCGACTGTAGCGGCGCTCGATTCTTTTGCAGGAGAAAGGGTGATTTTAATTGCAGGCGGTACGGACAAGCAGTTGCCGATAGATACGTTAGCCGGGAAAATGAACGCGCTAGATTCGGATGTTGTTTTGCTGCCCGGTACCGGTACCGAGCGCCTCAAGCCGATGCTTACCAAATATGTCGAAGCCGCTTCGATGCAAGAGGCGGTTATCAAAGCTTTTGATGCCGCAAAGGGCAGCGGTACCGTACTCTTTAGCCCGGCCTTTGCGTCGTTTGGACTTTTTGCCAATGAGTACGACCGCAATGATCAATTTTTAGCCGCGCTCAAACAATTGCAATGATAGGCATATTTGACTCAGGCTCGGGCGGCTTAACCGTATTGCACGCAATACGCGAAGTTTTGCCGAGCGCCGACGTGGTGTACTTTGGCGATATTAAAAATGCGCCGTACGGCGGCAAGTCGCACGAAGAGCTTTCAAAACTGACGGTACATTCGCTCAAGCTTCTGCGCAAACGGGGGGCCACCAACCTAGTGAGCGCCTGCAACAGCGTATCGGCCTCGCTCGCACTTTCTATCTTTGATGCGTTTGATATTGCCCCAACGCAGATGATAGAGATGGTCGGTCCTACTGCTTCGTATTTTAGAGGCTCGGACGCGCGCATTCTTTTGTGTGCGACCGTGGCAACTATTGCCTCGGGCATTTACCAAAACGCCTTTGACATGCTTGATTTACAGATTCAAACGGTTGCCATACCGGCACTCGCAGGCGCAATAGAGTTTGGTAAAAGCCCCGATGAATTGCGCACCATCATTGCCGAAGCATTTGCACCGGTTGATTTCTCCGGCGTTGATGTGCTGGTCTTGGGCTGCACGCACTACCCGCTGGCGCTTGAGATATTTAAAGAAGTAGTGCCTTCTACTATAGACATTTTTGACCCGGCGCTTGCGGTTGCCGAGCGCGTAGAGAAAAAGTTTTGGCCGCAAGAGTCGGGAATGGGCACAACTACTTTTTTAATTAGCAAAGAATCAGCCCCGTTTAGAGCATTTGTCGAGCGGCTCTTTCCAAACATGCACTACACGCTCGAAGTGGTAGAGTAAACCGTATGGCGGAATTTTCCAAGAAATATAATTTGAAAAACGCGCAGCGCATACATATTATAGGCATGGGTGGTATTGGTATTTCGGCGTTGGCGCGCTTGCTTGTTGCGCAGGGTAAAACGGTATCTGGCACCGAGGATAACGAAAGCAAAGAGACGCTCGATCCGCTGCGCGCGATTGGCGTAAAGGTGTCGCTGGATTTAGATCCAAAAAAGCTGCCCATTGCCGATTGTTATCTGTACAGCGACGCGTGGCTCACCAAGCACCCTGAAGTGTTGGCCGAGGCGCGTACGCGCGGCGTGCCGGCACTTTCATACTTTGAGGCGCTAGGACAGATCGCCAACCACTATTACCTTATTGCGGTCTCTGGCGCTCACGGCAAAACGACCACAACCGCAATGCTTATTGATGTGCTTGAGGCGGGCGGCCTCGACCCAACAGCAATCGTCGGTTCTTTGCGCGCCAAAACAAAAAGCAATTTTAAGGCTGGGGGCGGCAAATACTTTGTGGTCGAAGCCGACGAGTACATGCGGCATTTTTTGCAATTTACCCCGACGATACTTTTGATAAACAATATCGACGCCGACCATCTTGATTACTACAAAGATTTAACAGATATACAATCGGCCTTTAGCGAGCTGGCGCATAAAGTGCCTGCCAACGGCTTTGTAGTGTGCAACCCAAGCGACCCTAAAGTCGCGCCAGTGCTAGGCGGCATTGCAGCTACCGTAATCGACTACACCAAATATTTTGACCCGCAGCTTTCGCTTAAAGTGTTGCCTCTGCATCGGATAAACGCGGCAGGTGTCTTGGCAATTGCCGATACGTTGGGGATAGATACTGCTACTGCGAAGACGGCACTCGCCGAGTTTAGCGGCACGTGGCGCCGCTTTGAGTACAAAGGCACCACCTCAAAAGGTGTGCTTGTGTACGACGACTACGCGCACCACCCGCTCGAAATTAAAACGACGCTTGCGAGCATTAAAGAGCAATTTCCCGGTAAAAAGATACGCGTTGCGTTCCATCCGCACCTCTACAGCCGCACCAAATTATTGATGGATGACTTTGCCGCAGCATTTGGCGACGCAAGCGACGTGATATTGGCACCAATTTTTGCCGCACGCGAGCAGCCCGACCCGGGCGTGAGCAGTGAGATTTTGGCCGAGCGTATTACCTCAAACGGCACGCTGGCGCGCGCGGTAGATTCGTTGGATAAAATAACCGATTATATAAAAAACGAGGCAGGTGCAGGCGACATTGTGGTAACCATGGGCGCGGGCGATATCTACAAAGCAGGGGAGGCAGCGCTGAAATAAAAAAGCCGGCGGTCAGTTGACCGCCGGCTCTGTACCTCTAGTCCGGTACCGTTTCACCGTATCGAAGTTTGTGTCTTTCGTAATCAAGCTTACGCTTTCGTAAGGCTTCATCGACAGACTCGTCGAATCGAATTTCCATGCGGGCATTGTCACTCCACATCAGAAGTGGCGTCCTTTCCGCTTCGATTATAAAGAGCCGCAGATTGCATTTGGGACATTGGAAAGTCGCAAAGGGTTTGTGGCGTGTGCAGTAGGCGACCTTCATTCTCTCCATTTTAATATCGCCGCAACTTCTGCTTTTGCACCTATCATCAAAAGCGATAGGAAGCTGTGGTTCTAACGGTAGTGACATTTGCATCGGTTTTTCCCTGTTACTGTGCTGAATCCTTTTACAAAATAGCACTATTTTACTAAATTTGCAAAATGTGGTATCGTAATTTTTACATGGCCGCAAAATTATCCATAGTAGCAACGCCAATTGGCAACCTTGAAGACATCACGCTTCGGGCTTTACGCATTTTAAAAGAAGCCGACGTTATTTATTGCGAAGATACCCGGGTAACATCAAAACTGCTTGCGCGTTACGACTTGCATACGCCTTTAAAGAGGCTGGATGCAAATGTGGAAGCAACCAAAGCAAAAGAAGTTATTGAGCGACTTCAAAAGGGCGAACATGTTGCGTACGTAAGCGATGCAGGTACTCCAACCATATCTGACCCGGGTTACCGATTAGTCGCTGCCGTACAAAATGAGTTGGGGGATAGTGTTATTGAAGCGATACCCGGCGCATCCGCATTAGTTGCGGCACTTTCTATCGCAGGCATAGCGGCTGAGGAGTTTATATTTTTGGGATTTCCTCCCCACAAAAAAGGCAGGCAAACGTTGCTTAAAAGAATCGCCGCAACAGAGGCGGTAGTGGTGCTCTATGAATCATCGCACCGGATTTTAAAATTACTTGAAGAATTTAGTGCAGCTATACCAACGCGGCCTATTATTGTTGCGCGCGAAATAACCAAAAAATTTGAAAATGTGCAGAGGGGCGTAGCCGCAGATGTTTTGGCTCATTTTGAGAAAGAGGCTGGGGAAGTGCGCGGAGAGTTTGTGGTAATTGTTGAAGCCCAGTAGTATACTGTTTTTATGTCTAAAGAGATGAGCATTATCGCGCTTGGCGTATGGGTCATCATTATGCCGTACCTTGGTATTTATCGTTCGTGGCTCACGGTATTGATGGTCTTGACCGGTGTTGTGCTGATGGTACTAGGCTTCCTCTTGCGCGGAGAAACTATTACAAGAGAGAATCACAACTCCCCAAAATCTCCTCGCCGCCCGCGCAAACAGCATATGCCCTTTGAAGAAAGCGCGCCGGTCGTGAGCCATGACTATTCAACAGAAGACCACACGACCATTGGCTCGTTAAACTAGTCTCAAGTTAAGCCCGGCAATTGTCGGGCTTTTTTACTTGACTAGAGTGGTATAATGCAAATAATGCCTCAGGAAGACCCCAATAAAATAACGTATTTTGCCACTACCAACTCGCGCGGCGAGTCGGTGCCTTTTGGCATCAAGCGCAAGGACCGCTCGAAGCACATGTATATTATCGGCAAGACCGGCATGGGCAAGTCGACTTTGCTCGAGAACTTGGCGATACAAGACATCCGCAATGGCGAGGCGGTAGCGTTTATTGACCCGCACGGCCAGACGGCCGAGCGTCTTTTGGAGTACGTGCCCGAACATCGCAAAAAGGATGTGGTGTATTTTGCGCCGTTTGATATGGAGTACCCCATTGCCTTTAACGTGATGGAAGACGTAGGCTACGACAAACGCCACTTGGTGGTGTCGGGTTTGCTTAGTGCTTTTAAAAAGTTGTGGGTCGACTCTTTTTCGGCCCGTATGGAGTATATCCTTTCTAACACGCTGCTGGCGCTCCTTGAGTATCCGGGTGCTACCATGCTCGACGTTAACCGCATGTTGGTCAATAAAAATTACCGCAAAAAGGTGGTCGACAATATCAAAGATCCTATCGTTAAAGATTTTTGGAATGGCGAGTTTGCAAGCTACTCGGACCGCTATACCCAAGAAGCGACGCCGGCGATACAAAACAAAGTAGGGCAGTTTACCTCGAATCCGCTTATCCGCAATATCATCGGCCAGGCAAAATCTTCTTTTGATTTCAGAGAATTGATGGATCAAAAAAAGATAGTCATCATTAACCTTTCTAAGGGGCGCGTAGGCGAAATTAACACGCAGCTTTTAGGCAGCATGCTTGTCACCAAGATTTATTTGGCGGCGATGTCCCGCGCCGACATATCGGCCTCGACACTTGCGACGCTGCCAAACTTTTATTTTTATGTAGACGAATTTCAAAACTTTGCAAACCAGTCCTTTGCAGACATCCTTTCCGAGGCGCGCAAATACAAACTCAACTTAATTATTGCGCACCAATACATTGAACAGATGGAGGAAGAGGTGCGTGATGCCGTGTTTGGAAACGTAGGCACCACGATATCTTTCCGTGTTGGTCCTTTTGATGCGGAGGTTTTGGAGACCATATTCCAACCGGTGTTTATGGCAACCGACCTGGTCAACTTGGGGTTGGGGCAGATTTATTTAACTTTGATGATCGATGGCGTCGGTTCGCCGCCGTTTAGCGCCGCAACGCTGCGCGCTTTTGATCAGCCGCCGCGCAGTTATGTCGAGGAAGTTATCGCCAGCTCGCGCGCGCAGTTTGGCAAAGCACGCGTCGAAGTCGAAAAAGATATTCAAAAGGTGCAGGACGACAACCCCCTTATTATAGAAGCACCTAAGCCAAAAAAACCCTACGGCGCATCATCTAGTTCGAACGCGCCGCGTCCGGCTGTAAGCAGTGTCCCGCGTCCGATGCCGCCACCGGCAGTGGTTAGTGTGCCGGAGCCGGCGGAGCCGGAAGCTCCAGTCCATCGCCCTATGGCGCCACTCAAAGAGCGTGCAGCCATAGTTAAAGAGCAGGTGGCCAAGGTGGCAGACTTGCAGCCGCATGAGCCGCGCGGGCAATCGCCCCAAGTCCGGCATGAGCCGGCTCCGAGGCCTATATCCAAGCCAAAACCAATAGTGCCTGCTAAACCGCCGCTTTCGGGAGCTACCAGCCTGCGCGATGCTCTTTTACAAGCCCAAGCGCATGCCGGAGTAAAGACCGAGGCAGCTCCAATCCCGGCTCCTGCTCCAGCACCACGGGTACACGCGCCCGACCTTAAAAACACGCTCCACAATATAGCGCCGCAGGCGGAGGCTCGCCCTGTGCCGGCCCAATTGCCAGAAGAGGAAATCCGCTCTATGCTCGACGTCGATGACGATATCGAACTGGACCTCTCGTAGCCTTTTTGTTGCCGCTGTATGTATGTCTCTTCTGAGCTGCGCCGTGCCGGCTCAGGCTTTTGCTTCGGTAAAAATAGTCGATGTGATGTACGATCCCTCGGGTGCCGACCAAGGCCGCGAGTGGATTCAAATAGCCAATACCGGCAACGAGCCTATTAGCTTGATAGGATACCGACTGTACGAGGGAGGCATCAATCACAAGTTAAGTGTGTCCGTAGGCACTTCTACGCTTGCCGGCGGAGCAGAGGCGATCATTACTACCGACCCGGGGCAATATACAACCGATCATTCTGCGTTTGCGGGTACGATATTTAAAAGCTCCTTTTCTCTTTCGAACACGGGCGAAACTATAGAGCTTAAGGATGCGTCACTAAAAGTTGTAGACACTTACAGTTACGTCGCGCCGCCGGTTGTCAAAGCGCCGGTGCCTGCCAAAGTTACAAAGACAAAAAAATCTCCTGCCATTGCTGCCAAACCGGCTTCGTATTCGTACACAGCCGGGGCTACTCAAGCGGCCGCATTGCCGATGGCAACCCTGCCACAGATCCCGGCTTTGCCACGCATGTGGCTCTATGGTCTTGGGCTTGTAACACTGTTTTTGTTAGGTGCAGCAGTAGTCTTGTACGCGTGGCCTAACCTAACTGCAACCTCAAGCCCCGAGGAGGAGTTTGAGTTAGAATAGGCTTATATGAAGACTGTATTGGTGACCGGCGGCGCGGGGTTTATAGGCTCGCATTTATGCGAGCGGCTAGTTAAGGATGGCTACAAAGTCATATCACTCGACAATTATTTTACGGGGAAAAAGGAGAATCATGTAGCGGGAGTCGAGTATCGCGAAGGGCATACCAAGGATATTGCAAAGCTAATTCCCGAAACTCCGGACATCATTTTTCACTTGGGCGAATATTCGCGTACGGCAGTTGCGCTTGAAGAGCCCGGCGTAGTATGGGATTTAAATCTTACCGGTACGCCGGCGGTGCTCGAGTTTTGGCGCGAAAAAAATACACAAGCGAATGCAGAGAAAAAAATAAAGCTGGTGTATGCAGGCTCATCGACCAAGTTTGCCGATGTGCGCGAAGATGGCGTCGAAGGCCGGCATCTTTCGCCCTACACTCACGCCAAGGCAGTCATGAGCGACTTAGTGCGCGACTATAGCCGCTGGTACAACTTGCCATACGCGATCAGTTACTTTTTTAATGTGTATGGCCCTCGCGAACTTTCGGGCAAATATGGCACGGTGATAGAAATATTTAAAGAGCAATCTTTGGCAGGTAAGCCTTTGACCATGCGACTGCCTGGTACTCAAAAAAGAAACTACACGCATGTTGAAGACACCGTTGATGCACTCATGCTTATTGCCGAAAAAGGCGAGGGCGACGAGTTTGGCATCGCCTCGGCTAAAAGCTACACCACGCGCGAAGTGGCCGAATTGTTTGGCGGACCGATAGAAGAGCTGCCCGCGCGGCAGACTAGTCGTCCGTCGACTCCGGTTGATACCACCAATTTGCAAAAGTTGGGGTGGGAAGAGAAAAATTCTCTCGAAGAGTACGTGCGTGGTATTAAAGGGAAGGATTAACATGAAGCGCTTACTTATCTTTTCTCTTGCGTATTATCCGAGCCACATCAGCGGGGCAGAGATCGCCATTAAAGAGATAACTGATAGGATATCTCCCGAGGATATTTCTTTTTACATGGTGACGCATCGCTTCTCGCACACTGCGCCAAGGGTGGAGCGCATCGGCAATGTTGAAGTGCATCGCGTGGGTTTCGGGCCCGCGTATATTTCAAAAATATTGTTCGTGCCGCTGGCTGCGCTCAAAGCCGCACAGCTTAACCGCAAGAAGAAGTTTGATGCGCTGTGGGCCATGATGACCTACATGCTCTTTCCGCTGGTGCTTGCCAAAGTCCTCGGCGTGCGCGGACCATATGCGCTAACTTTGCAAGATGGCGACCCGTACGAAAAGGTTTTTGAAAGATGGTTTATTAAACCCGCAGCGCCAATACTTAACTGGGGTTTTCGCAATGCAACGCGCGTCTCAGCAATATCACACTATTTAGCCGTCTGGCCCAAACGGCGCGGCTATAAATATGATGTAGTAATGATACCCAACGGCGCGTCGCTAGAGTCGGCAAAGACGTATCCGCAAGATGAGCTTAATGCACTTGCTGCAAAGCTCAATGATAAAGAAGGCGAAGTGCTGCTGCTCTCTATTGGCCGACTGGTGCATCAAAAAAGCATCGACACGGTAATTCGCACGCTTGCGCTGTTGCCGGACACTATTCGACTGGTAGTCGTGGGTGATGGTCCCGACCGATATGCGCTTACGATGCTCGCAAAAGAGCTAGGCTTAAGCCAGCGTGTAACTTTTGTCGGTCAAGTTAATCGCGAAGAGACCGCTAAGTACCGCGCGGTGTGCGATATTTTTGTGCTCCCTAGCCGCTCCGAAGGGCAGGGCATCTCCTTTCTTTCCAGCATGCTGGCGGGCCTACCCGTAGTGGCAACGCAGGTTGGAGGCATTGCCGACTTTTTGTTTGATGCAAAAAGAAATCCGGATAAAGAGCCCACCGGCTGGGCCGTAGATGTAGATAGTCCCGAGCAAATTGCCGATGCGGTCAAAGAAATTTTGGCCGATCCGGTTCAAACAAAAAAGGTGGTTGCAGCCGCCAAACAAATGGTGGAAGTAAAATATAATTGGGAAAGAATAGCCAAAGATATGCAGAGCCAAGTTTTCGGGCCCCTCACCGCAAAACTTGCTAAATAAAATATTTGTGCTATAAAATACCCAGATGCACAGGCTATTCGGGCCTGTTTTGTCTTCTCATCAACCGATAGGGGGCCGTCATGGCCGAGGAAGTTCAGAATTCTAAAGTGCGCGTTTCGATCGGAAACCTCGCCTGGTTTGCCAGCAATACGCTGGAAGAGCATCATGCGTTTGCTATTCTCAACCCGGCCAAACTCAAGGCCAGTAAGCGGCAGTACGGAGCGCTTGGCGGCGGGGCGATGCTCACCGAGCTCGGCAAGTGCTACCTCGAAGAGTCGTTTGGGGCGAGCAACTTCGAGTTCGACAACCACACGATGTTCTACGACGCGCGTTTTGTCATCGATGAGGATAAGGTTGAGCCTGTATTCAATCTTTTCACTCGGATTGCCGGGAGCCCGAGCGAGCTTGAGCATGACCCGACGCTCGATATCCTGCAAGAGCTTACCGGCACCGAGTCCGGCTTCAACAAGCGGATACTGTCGAAAAAGATCGGCAGTAAGGTGAAGCCGGAGTTTCTGAAAGTGGTTCGGCAAAAGCCGGCTGCCGGCGCCGATACCTCAGCCCGTGCGGCGGATATCCCGACACTCAGACTGTTTCGGATCTACGTACTGCAAATGGATGCGCCGACGTTCATACTCTTTGAAGCTTCATCCATAGTGAAATTTCTCAGCGACAAAGAGCTCACTACAACGAATGGCGGTTCAGCCGGTGGAGTGGCTTCCGACGGCACCCCGATACAAAACAACCTGTTTATCCCGGAAGAGTAAACTTTCTCCGGAACAACTCCAGAGCGCGGATATGTCCGCGCTCTTTTTCTTTGGTAGTATGGGGTTTATGGAGCCATATGATTTTATAGTTGCAAAGGTACAAGAGGCGGGCGATATTTTGCTTGCTGCACGCGATGCGGGGTTTGAGACAAACACTAAAAAAGGTGACGCGCGCGACATTGTGACCAGTGTCGATATTGCGGTCAACGATTTTTTAAAGAAGGAGATTACTACCGCTTTCCCCGGCGACAGCATTTACTCCGAAGAGGGCGGCGCAGCAACGGCAAGCGCACGGCTTTGGATCATCGACCCTATAGACGGCTCGGCAAACTTTTCGCGCGGCATACCGCACTTTGCGATTTGTGCGGGGATCATGGAAGCCGGTGTGCCTGTACTCGGCGTAGTTTTTAATCCTGTTACGCACGAAATGTTTAGCTTTAAAAAGGGAGGCGGGGCGTTTTTAAATGGAAAGCCTATACAGGTCTCCACTATTGCCGAACTTAAGGATGCTCAAATTTTTTTACATGCAGGACGCAAACCGGAAGGATGGCAGTGGGGCGGCGACTCGTACCGTAAACTGCTTGAGCATGCTCGCAAAACAACCAATCTTGCTTCCTCTTCGCTTGATACCTGCTTTGTAGCGGCCGGGCGAGCGCAGGGCAATATTTATGGCACGCTCTCAACGCTCGACATCGCGCCGGCGCTCGGCATTTTGTACGAAGCGGGCGGGGTAGCCAGTAACTCCAAAGGCGAGCCGCTCACATATTCTGAAGAGCCGCAGCGTATTTACATGGCCAATAACCAACCAATGCTCGACCAGCTTCGAACTCTTTTAGAGAGCAACTAATATTAGTGCAGCTCGCGCTGGCGCTCTTTTTCCTCGGGACTGCGCAGAGTGTCGCGTTCATGCTGATAGTTCCGTATGATTTTTTCGTCGAGCGGCTTGTCTTCTAATACTGCCTTAAGCGCCTGCGTCCAAAACGCAACGCGCTCTTTGGTGAGCCTTTGCAGGTCATCGGTTGTTTTTGCCAGATTTCCGGTATGGAACGCAAGTAAAAAGACAAGTTTGTATACGCGCATAAGTTGCAGCGAAAGGTACTCCTCAGGCGAGCGGTTGCCCTGCACGTACTGCAGCAGCGCTTGCTCGAGCATTGGATTGTACAGCATCATAAAGTTAGTAAGCCGAGCCCAGCTTTCATGCTTATTGCCGAACTTCAGCGAAGGATGATCAAGAAGATATATGTCGCCCCCTTGTACCCGCAGGTTATGCGGCACAAAATCGGTATGCGTTAAAAAACCGCAGTACTGCTCTATTGTTTCGCGATTCATCTCGAAAAAAGTCCGCGCCCGTGTAAGGGTTTCTTGCAGCGCAGTATTCGAAGGGTCTGACAGTGCAATGGTGTGCTCCAGATCCGCAAAGGATTGCATATACTCTTGCGCTCCCCAAAGCCCGAATGCGCTTTGTATTATTTTGGCGTGGCCATAGGTGGTAGCGTGCACCCCTTCCTGCGCCTCAAGCGCGCGCAGTGCCAACGTAAACTGCTCGGTAAGGGGCCGTGCCAAAAAGTTTTGGCTTTGCTCCAAATAGGCGGTGACAGAAATGGTATATCCGCCCCTGCTTGTGTACAAAAGCTCTTTGGGCGAAAGTAATGTGCCGTACGCAAAAGGCAAGGTATCAAGCAGATGCCGCGTCGCATGTTCGGCGGCAATTTCCTGCGCGCCAAGCTCATGACTGCTTGCCTTGATTATTACCTTCGCATTATCGCGAAGGCGCGTGCCGGTAAGTACGAGTTTTTTACCGCTCAGCAGATAGCGCTCGCCGGTGGTATGCAGCTGCACGTCGTCGAGCGCGTGGCCTAACTCGGCAAGTATCGGAGTTAACCCTGCGAGTTCGCGCTCGCGGTAGGCTTCCCATTCTTTTTTTGCATCATTGCTCATACGGTTACAAATAGTCTCTCTAATTTGCTGAGGTGCTCTTTCCACGCCATCTCATAGACAAACAGCTCCTGTTCGGGTCGCGGCTTGAGCGGCATGATAATCGGCCGGGGCGGGGGCGTATCGTGTACCAGACTTTTGGCGCGCACAGATGCCATACGCTCGATAAAACGCAGTATCGCGTGCGTCTCGGTGCGCGCGTGCGCCGCAACATCTCCAAAACAAAGGATAATTGGCGTGGAGGTAAAAAGTGATACCAATAAAAGCGGCAACTCTACCGAAGCGCCGTTTTGCGCGTACACGATGTCGGCCTTCCGAGCTGCTTGCATGAGGGCAAAAGTGTAATCCAATAGCCGCAAAGGCAGTATGCGATTTTTAGGCACTGCCACAATGGACACGCCGACGACCTTCTCGGGCAGCTTGCCATAGGTCACTATGGTCACCTGGTGGCCATTCGAAAGTCTTTTGGCCAGCTCCTTTACGTAAGGGGCTGGAGGGGCGATGTCAGGGGGGTAGAGGGGTGTAGCAAGGACAAGCTTCATAAGGATATGCCTAGTATAGTCTGAAACTACCCTGGCGGCCCATAAGTTATATGCGAGTATAGATTAGCCTGTTATATTTATTGGGACCATGCGCATACTCCTAGCGACCCCCCTCTTTCCTCCCGACTCGGGCGGGCCGTCGACCTACGCAAAGCTTTTGATGGATGAATTGCCCAAGCGGGGCATCGAAGTCGTGCTTGTAAAATTTGGCGAGGTTAAGCGCTTGCCGCCGGGGGTGCGGCACGTTGCGTACTTTTTAAAATGCCTGAAAGTTGTTCGAGGCGTAGACACGGTGTATGCGTTAGATCCAGTGTCAGTTGGGCTGCCTGCATCTTTGGCGGCTATGCTTTTAGGTAAAAAATTTATTTTGCGCGTGCCGGGCGACTATGCATGGGAGCAGGGCCGCCAGCGTTTTGGCGTTACCGAAGAACTCGAGGAGTTTCAAACTAAAAAATATAGCCGTGGTGTTGAGCGATTGCGCGGCATACAAAAATTTGTCGCGCGTCGCGCCAACAAAATAGTAGTGCCGAGCGAGTACATGCGCCGCATAGTGTCGGGTTGGGTTGCTGACGCAACAAAAGTCGAGACGATTTACAGCAGTGTGCATTTGCCGGTTGAGTATGTTTTGCCCGGAGAGCTTTCGCAAGGAAAATCAAAAGCATTTTTAGTCGTAACCATTGCGCGCCGCGTGCCCTGGAAGGGAATTGAAGCGCTCGAAAAAGTAGTTGAGCGCGAAGGTGCGTGGCGTTTTAAACTGCTCGACGGCTTACCGCACAAAGAGGCAATGGGCTGGGTTAAGATAGCTGACGCATTTGCGCTCAACTCTACCTACGAAGGCCTCTCGCATGCGCTTATCGAGGCCATGGCGCTCGGTACGCCGATTGTCGCTACCAATGTCGGCGGCAATCCGGAGCTTATTGCTTCGGGCGAAACGGGTTTATTAATTCCGCCCAAAGACGACGAGGCATTGTATGCGGCGCTTAAGGAAATAGAACAGCGTCCCGAAGAGGCGCGTGTCCGTGCCGAGCGCGCTAAAGAGCGTGCACAGCAGTTTTCAATTGATATAACTATAGAAAAGCTTGCCGCGCTGCTCAAAAATCTATGAAAGTTTTAGTAATTACCGGAGATACAAAGTTTGGGCCGGGTCACGAGCGCTACGAGTTGCAGCGCAGCGTTGTGGATGAGCTTCGTATAGTGTATTGGGGCCGAGGCAATTTGTGGCCCTCTATACCTCCAGGCCAATTTGATGTTGTAACCGTGCAGGATCCCTTTTGGCGTGGGCTTTTTGGCTGGTGGGTATCAAAACGCATTAATGCAAAGTTTAATGTGCAGGTACATACCGACCTTTCTGTATATACCGGCATGCGTCGCATGCTTGCGCGCATTGTGCTGCGGCACGCCGACAGTATTCGCGTGGTATCAAACAAAATTAAATCACAAGTCGAGCGAGTTGGGGTGCGAGCGAGTGTATCTGTTTTGCCGGTATATGTAGATGTTTCGAAATTTAGCACGGTTGTTCGACGCGACCATGTTTCAAAAAACATTTTATGGATTGGCCGCTTTGAGGAAGAAAAGAATCCGCTACAGGCGATTGAAGTTTTAAAGGATGTTTTAAAAGTTGAGCCTGCCGCAAAACTTATTATGTTAGGCAAGGGCAGTTTAGAAAGGCAAATGAGAGCGAAGGCAACACATTTGCCCATAGAGTTGCCGGGTTGGCAGGATCCGGCCCGATTTTTGGATACTGCCGACGTCGTACTTTCGACCTCGGTGCACGAAAGCTGGGGAGCGAGTATAGTAGAGGCCCTTGCGGCCGGAGTACCGGTGGTTGCGCCCGATGTGGGCAGTGCCAAGGAGGCCGGCGCGATTGTGATGCCGCGCAACAAATTGGCCGAAGGGGTAGTTACAGTACTAAAGGAGGGTGCGAAAGGAGCGCTATTACTAAAGATGCCTGCCAAAGAAGAGTGGGCTCAAAAGTGGAAAGAATCACTCTAAAGTATGAAAATCGGATTTATCGGGCAGGGATTTATTGGCAAAAGCTATGCCGACGACATGGAGCGGCGCGGTTATACGACCGTGCGTTATGCTCTTGAAGAGCCGTACAAAAATAACAAGGAACAAATACAAGAGTGCGAAATAGTGTTTATCGCAGTGCCGACCCCAACCACGCCCAAGGGCTTTGACTACTCGATAGTCGAGGGTGCTTTGAAGTTGGTTGGCAAAGGCAAAACGGCAGTAATAAAATCGACCATCCTGCCGGGCACTACTGCTATGTTGCAAAAAAAGTTCCCTGCTATTTACGTGATGCACTCGCCGGAGTTTTTGGTACTAAAACAAGCTGCCGAGGACGCGGCACGCCCTTTGCGTAATATCGTCGGTTTACCGACGATCAATAAAAAAGCATTGGTAAGAGGCGAAGCCGTAATGAAAGTTCTTCCACGAGCTCCTTTTGAAATGATCTGCGGTGCCAAAGAGGCCGAGATGGTCAAATATGCGGGCAACTTCTTTTTGTACTTAAAAGTGCTGTACGCCAATTTGATGTATGAAACGGCTGAGTCTATCGGTGCCGACTATGAGTCGGTACGCAAGGCTATTGCGGCCGACCCGCGCATTGGCGGCTCGCATTTGCAGGTCTTGCATGACAGCGGCCACAAGGGTGCCAAAAAGGGCCGCGGAGCCGGCGGCGTCTGTTTTATCAAAGACGTCGAGGCGCTTGCCGAGTTTTATGCCAGAAACGTTGGCGACACATACGGAGAGAAACTGTTTGCCGCCGCAACCGAGAAAAATCTCGACCTACTGATTAAGAGCAATAAGGATATAGACTTGGTGGTAGGCGTGCACGGCCAAGGAGCGCTCAAGCGCCACCAAGGAAAATAAACAAAAATGAAGCTGCTAATTCTTACACAAGCGGTAGACACTAATGACTCGGTCTTAGGATTTTTTCATCGTTGGATAGAAGAATTTGCCAAACATGCCGAAGCCGTAACGGTTATATGTCTCAAAGAGGGAGTACATTCGCTGCCAAGTAATGTGCGCGTCTTTTCATTGGGCAAAGAAAAAGGACGCGCATCACGCATGCAGTATGCGGTGCGATTTTGGAAATTGATTTGGCGCGAGAGGCACAACTACGATGCGGTGTTTGTACACATGAATGTTGAGTATGTAATTCTCGGGGCTCCTCTTTGGCGGCTGTTGGGCAAGAAGGTCGGCTTGTGGTACTTGCACAAGAGCGTGACGCTCCGGTTGCGCACGGCGGTCTTTTTTGCCAATTACGTATTTACCGGCACCAAACAAAGTTTGCGTCTTAATACCCCCAAGCTCAATATTATGGGTCAGGGTATAGATGTGCACACCTTTTCATCGCTGGGGCGGCAGCTGCCCGTCATTTTTACAGTCTTATTTGTCGGCAGACTCTCGCCGATTAAAGGCGTTGAGACACTTATAGATGCGGCTGCACTTTTGCATAGGAAAGGAATGCAGCTGCGCGTTGAGATAATCGGTGGAGCGGAAACGCCTGATCAGGCGGCATACGAGCAAAAACTAAAAGAGCAGGTCAAGAAAAATAAATTGGAAGAGGTTGTGACTTTTGTGGGGCCGGTTAAAAATAATGAATTGCCCGCCCGATTAGCAAAAGCCTCCGTATTCGTAAATACAAGCCGGACCGGTAGCCTGGATAAAGCGGGTATCGAGCCTATGGCGGTAGGTCTCCCGGTGATTTCCTGCAATGACTCGTATGCTGCTATAGTAGGACCATACGGGCTGTTTTATAAGGAAGGGGATTCGGTGCAGCTTTCGGGAATGCTTGAGAGACTTGCACACAACCCTTCGGAAGCGGAGCGTATTGGACTGGCATTGCAAAAAGAGGCGCGCGAGCATCATAATCTTGCCAATCTCGTTCCGGCTATTATGCAAGTTTTGAGTGGGCAGAAATAAGAATCACTATGGCTAAAGTTGCAGTTATTGGAGGAGGGATTTTTGGCGCGACTGCGGCGGTTTTTGCCGCGCGCGCGGGACATCAAGTAACCTTGTTTGAACAATACGACGATTTGTTGCAGGCCGCTTCTGGTATTAACCAATACCGTTTGCACCGCGGGTATCATTATCCGCGCAGCGGGGACACGGCGCGATCGGCAATACAGGCAGCCTCTTCATTTCGAAAAGAATACCCCGATGCGATCATAGACACAGGGAGGCATCTGTATGCCATTGCAAAAGAAAAGAGTCTGGTGTCGGGTAAAGACTTTCTCGCCTTTTGCGATGCACAAGGACTTTCCTACAACATAGTATCGGTACCGGAGATTGTAAATCCGGCAATGGTCGAGTTTGTTATCGAAGGCGTTGAGTCGCGCTTTGACTCGGATCTGTTGCGAATTGCCGTAAAAAGAAATTTGTCCGATGCGGGCGTCGAGGTGCGGCTTGCCACAAAGGCCACAGCTGCCACCGTAGAGGGATATGACCGTGTTGTGGTAGCCGCTTATGCATCAACTAACAGTGTCTTTTCCGAGTTAACCGGCGTCTCTGATGAGTATCAATACGAGGTGTGTGAAAAGCCGGTTGTTACGCTGCCCGACTCGTTCGGGCAGACGGACCTGGTAATCATGGATGGTCCGTTTATGTGCGTTGATCCGCTCGGCACCGGAGGAACCTATGTACTCGGCAATGTCGTGCATGCAATACATGCCTCAAACGTGGGACAGGCGCCTAATATTCCAGATACCCTAAAGGCATTGCTTAACAGGGGTATTGTAAAAAATCCGGCAGTGAGTAACTTCGATGCGTTTATAGAAAGTGGCGCGCCGTATATCCCCGCGCTGGCGCAGGCAAAGCACGTGGGTTCTATGTTTACGGTACGGACGGTGCTTCCCCGCACCGAAAAAACTGACGCGCGCCCGACGCTGGTCACCAAAGTCAACGACAAATACATAAAAATATTTTCGGGTAAAATAGGCAACTGCGTCATGGCCGCCGAAGAAGTTGTCGCGCTCCTTTAGCTGCCTGCGCGCTCAAGCAGCGCTAATACTCTGACGCCAAAAGATCCTGCAGTAGGCAGATAGGCGTCTATGCCCTGTATCTTTTTAATAAAGTTTGTGAGTTCGACCGTTAACGGCTGCTCGTTACTTTGATACACCTGGCGATAGTCGTCGGCGGCTGTGTCGCGTTGTAAAAGTTCAGGACCATTCCACAGGTAAGACATGCCGCCTTCAATCGTTACTTCAAAGGTGTGTACTTTTTCTTGGGAGTTGCGATTGATGCGCGAAAGAAATTCGGCATGGTCATACGTTAGAGTGGCGGTAATTTCGTTGCCGTCAGCGGTTGGCCTTTCAAGTGCGATAGTGCGCGCCTCGCCAAGTAAATCGAGCGCTATCGCCAAATGATGGGTGAGCAGATTGAGCTCTATCGGTTCGGCAAAGGTGCCGTACTTATTCCAAACAGCGCTTACTTTGGTGACGGCAGCGTTGCCTATCCTCCTTTTTAACTCGCGATATACGGGACTGTATAAAAAGATATAGCCGGTCGCCAAGAGCAGGTTACTTTTTTCCGCTTCGGTGGTTATAAACTGAGCCTTAAGCGCCGTTGGCGCGGTGGGCTTTTCGATAAACACCTGTTTGCCCGCAGCTATACACTGCTGTGCGATGGCGGCGTGGCTGCTGGTGGGGGTTGCTATAAGTACAGCGACAATAGCAGGATCGTCACAAATTTCCCGGATCGTGGAGGCGCGTGCTTTTGGTATGTGCTCGCGCGCCCAAGCGGCACTAGCCTTTGAGCCTTGGGATGCATAGGCGGCCAGGTCGCTTACCAGTGCCAGTTCGCGGGCAATGTTTTTGCCCCACGCACCAATGCCTATAATGGCCGTTTTGATTAACTCTTCCTGCATGGGTATACTATGGACGAAAGAGGCCCCAGCCGCAATGAACATACTCTATATAGCCAATATCCGCCTGCCGACCGAGAAGGCGCATGGTTTGCAAATAATGAAGACTTGCGAGGCATTGGCACTCTCTGGTGCGGATATGGTGCTGCTGGTGCCGCGACGACACAATCCAATCCGCGAGAATCCTTTTGAGTATTACGGCATCAGGGCGCGCTTTAAAGTGGTGTATGTACCCACGCTCGATTTGGTGCGGTTTGGACGTTTAGGTTTTATCGTTCAGACGCTAACCTTTTCCTTAAGTGCTTTTTTTTATTGCCTGCGCCATCCGCAAGACGCTTTCTTTTCGCGGGATGAGATACCGCTCTGGTTCGCAGGTTTTATCTCCAAAAAAATGCTATGGGAGTCGCACACCGGTGCGTGGAACTTTTTTGCCCGCTCTGTGGCAAAACGTTGTACGACATTAGTGGCTATTTCGGATGGTATCAAAAAGCTGTATACCGCTCGCGGCATAGATGAACAAAAAATAATTGTGGCGCCCGACGGCGTAGATTTGGATGCGTTTGAAAATCCGGAACCTACAGTCTTGGCGCGCCAGAGGCTGGGGCTTCCGCAGGATAAAAAAATCGCACTATATATCGGCAGGCTCGACGGATGGAAAGGCACAGAAACCTTGTGCCAAGCCTCCGCACTGCTGTCAGACGATATACGCATAGCAGTGATCGGCGGGGAAGAAGCGCACGTACAAAAATTACGCAGTACGTACCCAAAAGTTTTATTTGTTGGATATAGGCCATACAAGGAGGTGGCCGATAACCAGGCTGCCGCCGATGTGCTGGTGTTGCCAAATACTGCCAAGGATATTATTTCAGCAGAGCTTACGTCGCCGCTCAAACTGTTTACCTATATGGCTTCGGGCAAACCAATTGTGGCGAGCGATTTGCCAAGCATACGCGAGGTATTGGATGATGAGTCCTGTTATTTTGCCAAGCCGGATGATGCTCAAAGTTTTGCAGATACAATAACAGAAGCTTGTGCACATACGCAGGCATCGGCCCAAAAAGCGCTGGCCGCGCAACGCTTGGTCGCGGGCTATACTTGGCTGGCACGCGCGCAAAAAATCCTTGCAACCATACAATAACCATGAAAGACACCGACTTTTACAATGCTGAAAGCAATGCGTATTCAAAAAAGCGCTATCCGGAGCTGGCTACTACCTTTACCCAATTTTTCTTTAAAGAAAGGCTGCGTCTGACACTTTTATTGCTTAAAAAATTTTTACCAAAGCACGGTAGTGTGTCCATGCTTGAGATAGGCTGCGCCGACGGCGTGGTGGCGCGTGCCGTTTGGCAGAATCACAGCGAAAACGTGGCATCGTTTGATGCGGTCGATATCGCTCCCCAAATGATAGCGGTCGCCCAAAAAAATAATGCTGATACGCCAATACATTTTTCGGTACGCGATACGGTTGCATTGCCCAGCGTATACGATTGCATTGTAGAGGTCGGGGTGCTCAACTATCTGCAGCTTGCAGATGAACTCAACGCTGTACAGGCTGCGCTTACGCCTCGCGGCACATACATTTGTTCCATAAGCGGACTCTCATCCCTCCAAACCACCCTCAAGGGCTGGGAGGGCTATATGCATCTGCATCCGTATGCATACTACGAGCAAGAATTTGCAAAACGCTTTACGATAGTACGCGCGATGCCTGTAGGCTTTTTTGTGCCCTTGCTGTGGAAAGTGCCAGCTGTTGCAAGGATACTGCAGCCATTGATAGAAAAAATAGCGTTGAGCTTGGTGCCGAACCTGGCGCATGAAAAAATCTATGTCCTTACAACAAAAAACTAATCGACCTTCAAAAAATATTCTATTTATCCCATCCGGATCTATCGGAGATGCACTCATGATGCTTGCGCTGTGCGTTGAGATACAAAAGTTCCAGCCGGAGGCGCGCTTTACTATTATTGCACGCCGAAATGCAGGGCTTATCGGCGACATGGCCGCGCAGTATCCCTTTATTAAGGTGGTCGCTATTCACAGAAAATTTGCAGGACTTGGCGCTTTTGTATGGCATGCATTTTCCAAGCCGTATCTGGTGCTTATGCCAGCCGCTTTCGGAAAAAGCGCTGTATTTAACACTAAGTATCTATTCTTGTTGTTGCGGTTGCGCCCTGGTACGCACACCTTTGGCCTTTTAAAAAGCACTGAAGATAATCCGTACCAAAAGTCGATAGCGTATGACCCAGGCATACAGCACTTTGATAACATGCGTAGACTGGCCCGTTTAGCAGGTTTAACTGTGGCAAAAGAGGGAGCGCTTATCGATTTTTCATTTAAAAAACTTGACTCTTTTGTGCCTCCCTATCCGAAGGGTGCGTACATAGTCTTTCATCCGTTCGGTTCAAGTTCTTCTAAGTCGTTTCCGCCGCGACGAAGCAAAGAGCTTTTAGCTCTGCTTGCAGATACCTATCCCCACTATCCCGTGGTGATTACCGGAGGCAAAGAAAATGAAGCTGAAGCTAAAGAAATAAGCGCCGGGATTGCGCACACAACTCTTGCGCTTAATCTTCCTATACTCGAGCTGGCAGCGCTGATGGGAAACAGCGCATTGTATATTGGGGTTGATACGGGACCGACGCACGTTGCAAGCATGCTTAAAGTGCCAAGCGTGATACTTACGCACAATATGGGTCCCAGCTGGATGCCGAGATATAATCCCAATGCAATAATACTTACCAACGATACCAGATGCGTTTGTGACGGCAATAAAGGGGGAGAGTGCGTCGTATATGAGGATGGAAAGCCATACTTGCGCTGTCTGTATGATATAACCGACGATCAGATTTTACAGGCAACAGAGCACTTTCTCTCTCATGCAAAAGCCTAAACACATCTTGTGGCTGCCAACCGGAGGCCAGATAGGCGACGCGCTTATGGCGTTGTCGGCGCTTGCCGAGTTTCTTGAAAGGGAGCCGGAAGGGAGGGTGACGTACTTGGCGCGCCGCAACGCAACCATTATTGCCGACCTTGCGCGTGCCTATCCGCGCATCCAAGTAGTTCCTATTCCTAAAAATCCCTTCAATGCATTTGCGCTGATCGTCCGACTTTTTGTAAGTGGAAGGTACGTGGTAATCGTGCCGCCGACTCCGGGCACTCATCCCAAAGAAATAAAAAGCATCGCGACGCTCTTTAGGTGTATGCCCGGCAACAGGGTAGTGGGCATGCTCGACCGCGGCTCCTGGCAACCATATACCCATACCGTGGTCTATGATACGGCCCTTTTAAATATTAATAATCTACGCCACGAACTGCACGCGGGAGGAATTGAGACGGCAAGCGACAATACGCCGCCGAGCCTCAGGTTGGAGGTCCAACTGCCCCAGAATATTTCTTTGCCACACGCATACATTGCTATACATCCGTTCCCCACCCTGCAAAGCAAGACACTTCCTATGCATCGATGGAGCAGCTTGCTTCTAGATTTTGCAAAGCAATATCCCGACCTTTCTTTTGTGGTTACGGGCTCGAAAGAAAATGAACCGGCGGCAAAAGAAATGACCCTCAATCTACCACGCACCCAACTGGCAATTAATCTGCCTATATTGGAAGTGGCCGGTATTATACAAAACAGCGCGTTATATATTGGTGTTGACACCGGTATTACGCATCTGGCTGGGGTAATGAATCATAAGAGCGTGGTACTCGCCCAACGCTCGAGCCCCACTTGGTTGCCCACATACAACCCCAACGCAAAGGTGCTACTTAATACAAGCCGCTGCACGTGCGATAACGCTGAAAGGGACTGCTTTGTCGAAGAGGATGGCCAAAGGTATTACAAATGTCTGTATGATATTACGGACGAAGCTATTTTTACTGCTAGTAAGGATTTTGTATCCCGATAGCGCACTTTACTTATAAGCTATATGATACCTGCATCTATGGGGGGAGAATCGACTTTTGAGACCTATACAACGCCGTGGGGCGTTTTTACTATCGATCCCGTTGAAGATAGGCAGATAGCTAATAGACTGCGTGCCGGCAGTGCCCGTCAAGGGGAGGCATTTGGCGTACTCTTATCTTTTATAAAAGAAGGTGGGGTTGTGGTGGACGCAGGTGCACATATAGGCACTTTTTCAATACCTATGGGGTTGCGTGGTCGTAAAGTTATTGCTTTTGAGCCAAGTCCGGCGGCATTTGACTTTCTACAACGAAACGTGGCACTTAATACTGTCCCGGTAGACGCGCGCAACAAAGGTTTAGGCGCGAAGCATTCAACGGCCGGCTTGCGCGAAGGCGAGAGAGGCAACGCAGGATCGCGCTCGCTTATCGAGGGCGCGGGCGCCATACCGGTGGCCCGACTCGATGATGAAGTTGAGCATGCCGATGCAATTAAAATTGACGTCGAAGGGATGGAGCTTAATGTGCTACAAGGCGCGCAAAGGCTTATTGAGACGTCCAAGCCGGTGATATTATTTGAGGTGTTTTTATCACAAATGCGCTTGTATGGTTCACGCCCCCGCGCCCTGCAATCATTTTTTCATTCCCGCGGGTATACGTTGTACTTGCTTATACCTGACAAAGAGCAGGTTAGACTAGGTAAACTATGGAATCTATCGCTCGCGGCGCTCTTTATTACGCCAGGGACAGTTTTTTTCAATCGTTTAGGCTGTGCATTTGATGTGCTGGCCGTACCAAGCAACCGCGCTATGTCACTGCCTTATTCTTCGGCATTTGCCACATACCTTTACATTGCGGGGGGTAAGATAATTGATGTGACCAGTCGCATGTTTAAAAAATTATACAGGTAACCTATATGAAAGACTTTTTTAATTCTTTGCCGCGCTGGTATCTCATCACCCTTTGGGCGCTTTTTGTGCTGTATCTCGGAGGCTGGGTGTATACCATCCACTTGGCCCAAATCGAGCGTGCTGCGGGTGCTGCGGTTGTGATGCCGGTGGGCGACCACGACTCTACCTCATATGCCGAACTTTCAACCAGCTTGCTGCAGGGGCATTTCAACGATGGGCAGGGAGAGCAATACGAGTACTTCCATACTCCCGGCTATCCGGCGTTTGCGGCAGCTATACGCTTTTTTACCGGGGGATCATTTTTTGCAGTTACGCTGGCGCAGATACTACTGGCATTTGCTACGGGCCTTTTAACCTATGTGCTGGGGGCGCAGCTACTTTCGCCGCAAGCGGGAAGATGGGCGTCACTTTTATTTTTGGCTAATCCGCTGGTGCCTTACATCGTGATGATTGTTGGGACCGATATGCTATTTACTTTTTTGCTTACGCTAGCCTTTGTGCTGCTGGTAAAAGTATTTCCTACTCGGCCGCTTGCCGGTGCCATTACTGCCGCCGTTGTGTTTGCGGCGGCAGTGTATGTACGGCCAGTCGGATTTATTGCGCTGCCTATTTTTGTCGCTCCACTTTTAGCCGCTGCCGTACCTTTTAAGCAAAAGCTGCTCTATGGAGTCGGGATGCTGGCAATAATTGCAGTGCTGCTTTTGCCATGGATGCTGCGCAACAAGGCCGACAGCGGGGTGCTCTCGTTCTCGTCGCTTTTTTCTCTTAATATGGCGTACTACGAAATACCGCATTATTTGTCTTGGCACAACAATATAACTATTGCCGATGGTATACAACAGGTCGCACGCGAAAGCGGAGTCCCCGAAGGTATTGATGCGAACGGCTATCCAGCCAATTGGTATAATTTGGCGTATACGCCGGCGCTTGATAAGTACATTTATGCAACAGTGCTTGCGCATCCGGTACAGTACGCATTCTTTCACTTGTATAATTCGACCGGGTTCTTTTTAAATCCCGCCATTAATCCTCCGCACCAAACCGCCAATCTTAAACAGTTGCTTACGCAGCACCGCTTCGCAGAGTTTGCCCGCGCCGCCGTGACGCCGTGGTGGCTGGTGCTGGAGCGGGTGGGTATAGTGATTGCGCTGCTGTGCATTGTGGTGGGCTTTTGGAGCTGCCGCCGCAAGCCATTGGCGTGGGCGTTTTTATTCATCATCCTGTACTTTGCAGCATTAGGAGGAGTATCTGCGGCGTCGCGCCTGCGTCTGCCGGTCGAGCCGCTTTTATCGCTATTCATAGTGGCGGGTCTTGCCGTGCTGCAAAGAAAAATATGGAAACGCATCCACTAGTCCGCCTGCACGTGCCTAATCCTCTGGAAGATGCGCCCCTCGCGCTGCCGTTTTGGTCGCGGTTTCCGGGCGCTAAGGGGTCTATCATGTATGACAAGCATTTGCCGCCAAACTTTTTTGAAACAAGCGTGTCATATGTAGAAGCTGCAGAGGCGCAGGCAATTGTGCTCCCCAATACCTTTGCAATGGCTGATGAAAAGGTGCGCGCATACGTTGCCGCCTATGCGGACATGGGTGAAAAGTTAGGCATCCCCGTGTTTGTATTTTCGTTCGGCGATTTAAACGACCTCGTACCCTTTGACCCGCGCGTATATGTGTTTAGGCAGTCGGTGTATCGCTCTACCATGCGTGCTCAGGATATCGTCGTGCCGACCATTACCGAGGACAACGCAAAAGAGGGCATTGTTCTGCACCAAAAACAAAGTGTGCCGATAGTATCGTTTTGCGGGCAGGGCGACTATCAAACTATTACGCAGCAAGTTAAATATCATATTAAGGTTTGGAGATGGAAAATGGCGAGTATCTTTAACCCTATACTTCGCGCGCGCATCATCGGCGTGTATTGGCGCAAAAAGATGATGCGGGCATGCGAACGCTCCAACATGGTAAAGACTTTTTTTATCGTGCGCAAATCCTTTTCGGGGGCGCACCGCACCATCGAGCTGGACCCGGCACAGGCTCGCCGCGAGTATCTGGACAGCATCATCAATAGCGACTTCGTGTTGGCGCCCAAAGGCGACGGCAACTACTCTAACCGCTTTTTAAAGACGCTATGCATGGGGCGCATACCGGTCGTGCCCGACACCGACATAGTTCTGCCGCTCGAAGGCCATATCGACTACGAAAAAATAATGGTGCGCGTGCCTATGAATAACATACAAGATACGCCCAAGCTGGTGAGAGAGTGGTACGACGCACGTAGCGAAGTTGAGTGGCAAGCGGCGCAACACAAGGCGCGCGAAGTGTTTGCAACAAAGCTGCGCTTCGATTCTTTTTTTGACTATTTTTTTACGAAAGTACTGGCGGCTCTGCCTCGGAGTCCTCGAGCATCAGCAGCGCCAACGCAAACGCCCCAAAAATAAACCAATACAATATCTTGGCTACGATAAGCCCCCACAAGCCAAAGTAGATAATACCGACAAACTGCAGCACCAGCTGCACGATGGGGTTGGCAATGTTAAATATGTAGAGGCTTTTGATGCGGCGCTTGGCAATGAGCGCGGTGGGGAAGACCGAGCCGATTGATGCAATGATAACCAAGGCGTAGGCCATTGAGTAGGGCACGGCCGCCATATACGCCGGGAAAAAGAGCATAAAAAAGAGCTTAGCAAATACAATATAGATGAGGGCAATAATAGCGCCTGCGGCAACGCCGATGCTTGTTTTGGCAAGTATCGAGCGTCTAATTTCCTCGTCGGTTTTGACGGCAAACTTGGGCAGCGCGGCGCCGGGGATAAATTTAAAAAAGCTGGCTAACCGCTCGGGTATCGCGGTAGCAAAGCTGTAAATGGCCAAGTCGGCCGCGCCAAGGTAATGGAAGACAAACACGCTGTCGAGCTGGCCAATAATGCCGCCGAGCGCGCCCATCACGCTTAAATGGTTGCCGTAGTTAAGCGCGTTGGGGTCAACCTTGTCGTTGGGGGGATATATGCGCAGCGTTGCTTTGTAGAGCACGTACGTCGCCAATACTTGCGACAGAAGATTGGCGGCCAAGAGGGGCAGCGGCGCATTGTAAAAAAAAGACACCAGCAAAAGCGCGGCATAGTAAGGGATGTTGCCGTACAGGCTAAACAAAAAGCCGCGCTTAAAGTCTTTTTTGCCGCCGAGTATTGCCGAGAAGGTGTTGAAGGTGTTGAGCAGCGGCGTAAAAAGTCCAATCATGAGCAAACCAAAGCCCAACGTCATGTTGCCGTGCCAAAGATAATAGGCGCTAAACGCCCACGTGCCGAGCGTGGGCACGATATTCCATTTATACTGCAAGCGCATCGCCTTGTAAAAAACACCCTCGTAGCCGCGCGCAATTGCCTGGGTGACTGCGGTATTCATGCCAGTCAGGGTAAAGTTGCCGACTATGCCTGCAAGCGACAGCAAATACTGGTAGGTGCCGTACGTCTCTTTGGAAAGAAAGTGCGCGAACGCGATATAGAGGATGAAGGAGAAAAACGATACTGAAAAAGCGCCCAAGTTACCCCATACTCCGGTAGTAAAAAGATACACCATGTCTGTTTTGGTGTATCTCTCGCTCCAACGCAAAAAGCGGTACAGACGCTCTCTAAAAGTGGACATTGTCTTTATAGTACTTTAAACAATACCGAGCTACTAGGAGTTTCACTTTATCAACTGCTTCAGTTTCCAAACCACCCTTTGTGTGAAGGGTGGCTTTGGTTTAAAGAAAGATTCAAATTTGACTGGATGTACTAAGGGCAGCGCGGACGAGTTTCCATTTTCCACTTCTTTTTGGAGTTTCGGATATTGTGGCAATAAATCTTTTTTTACGTATATGAAAGCATTTTGAGCATAATAGTAGCCTATCTGTTCGTTCATCCAAATTTTCCTTCTAAGACAATCGACAGGAATATAATTCTCTTGTGCAAAAAAGTTTGCCCAGTATTGAGGCCACTTTTCGTTTATATGATGGTTGCCGCCTTGGTGAGGGATTGCTGCAGAAAATAACACAACAGGGGCAAGTTCGGTAAGGCTTTTTACTAAGATAGGAGCAGATTCATCAGGCAAATGTTCTCCGACCTCCATACAGATAGCTAAATCAAATTTCTTTTCCAACTCAATGGGTTGTTTGAGGTCTGCCGAAATAAAATTATCGCTTGGTATCAATAGTTGTGCATGATTGACCCAATTTCCATCGATACCTAGTACTTCTGCCGCGCTTTGCTCAATAAAAGCGGCGGCCCAACCTCCTACTCCGCAACCAACATCCACAACAGACTTTATAGGTTGAGGAGAAAGTAAGTCAGTTACTAAGGGTGCAATAATCATACCCGATGTGTAAGAGCTATTCTTGTTCTTTTCAAACCAAGCAGCACTATAAGATGTTTGATTTTTACTCATGAATTATGGCTTAATTTTGGCAAATACTCTCCAAGCATACACTATGCAGTTGCGGCGCCAACCGTTTTTCATAAGGTGCGGATGTATGGGACTGTGTACTGCGGTTGTAAAGCCCTCTGTTTCCAAGAGGCGCAGCATGTCCGAAAGAGGCCGGTCAAATACGCCCGGCTCGTCGTGATACTCAAGCTGGATATACGAAACGTTGTGTAACACTCCCGCAGCCGCAGCCTCTTCAAGCACGTCAAACTCCGCGCCTTCGATATCTATCTTAAGAAAATCGATCGGCGCGATAATAAAGCGCGAGAGCGGCTCGACTGAAACTTCGTACGAGTCCTGCGCATTACGGTGCGCATTTGGTACGAGCCTGCCGCCGCTGTCAGTATCAATGGTGCCGGTTGTAAACTGCGCTTTGCCTGCCGCCACGCCAAGTGCATAGGGCAATACCTCGACCGAATCCTGCCAGCTATTGGCTTGTATATTTTTTTCAAGCACTGCGCGGGCGGCGGGGTTGGGCTCAAAGCAGGTAACGCGCGCGTTTGGCACGCGCAATTTTATATATAAGAGAGAAATGCCAATATTTGCTCCACAATCGAGCACGCGTAACGAGGCATCAGTGGGGTCAAGATAATACTCTTCTTTAAAAAATATCTCG